>JBKPSV010000154.1:0-11489 GCA_046735215.1 Pseudomonadota bacterium
GTACAGCTCTCCGGCGGGCAGCGCCAGCGCATCGCCATCGCGCGCGCCTTCCTGAAGGATGCGCCGATCCTGGTGTTGGACGAAGCGACCTCGCATCTCGACACGATCAGCGAGCAGGTGGTGCGCGCCGCGCTCGATGCATTGATGGCGAACCGCACCACGATCGTGGTGGCGCATCGGCTCTCGACCATCCAGGCGGCCGATCTGATCCTCGTGCTGCATGCCGGTCGGGTGATCGAAGCCGGCACCCACGCGGAGCTGACGGCACGACGCGGTTTCTATGCGCGACTGGTGGACCATCAGATGGCCAGTGTCGCCGCCGCGAACTGACCGGCGTATTCCGATATATCTTGACGCCGGGCAGCCGTGCCACGGCTACGAACTGATGAAGGCGATCGAGGAGCGCATGGGCGGCAGCTACAGCCCCAGTCCGGGGGTTATGTATCCGACGCTGTCGTGGCTCGAGGACATGGGCTATGCGGCTATCGATGCCGAAACCGCCGGCCGTAAGCGCTACCGGATCACCGGCGAGGGGGAGGCCTTCCTTGCCGCTAACCGCGGCGCGGTCGAGGGCCTGATGTTGCGCACCAGCGAACCGGGAGCCGCCGGCGCGGTTCCGGCGCAGGTGCTGCGCGGAATGGAGAATCTCAAGCTGGCCGTGCGGCTTCGGCTCCGACGCGGCCAGCTCGATCAGGCCGCCGCGGAGGCCATCGCGGCGGCACTCGATGCCGCAGCACAGACGGTGGAGCGGACATGATGTCCGCTGCATCGGCCCACCGCTCATGACTGTCTCAGCGTTTTGAATCATGAGACGCCGTCCCACGGATTGGGCCAGGTGGCCTGGGCGGTTTCGTAGAGCTCGCGGATGATGGGACTGCCGCTGCTGAGCAGTTCCTGGACCACGTCAGGGTCGGGCGGCGGAAAGTTGAGACGTGCGGGCAGGCCCTGTTCGACAAGGATACGGGTGGCGCGGTCGGGGTAGAGCGTGGCGTACCTCTCGGCAGGCGTCATGACCCCGTATTGCAGCTTCGGCAAAATAGCGGGCGGCGGCAGGGTTGGCTGAGGCGCTGGTGGCGGTTCCGGGTCAGGCACCGCGACTGACTTGAACCAATAGCCGGCGCGCTCCATCGCAGCCGGACGCAACTCCTTCTCGGCCTTGGTCCTCTCGGCCTGAAGGCGAAGCAGGGTGCGAATGCCGCTGTCCGCCGCACGCATCATGCTGCTTGCCTGAGCCCGGCAACGGCGGACCTCGGCGGGGTCGTTGGTGGCGCGAGCGGCGGCTCGGAGCGCATCCCTGGCTTGGAACTGCGCGCTGACGACCTGCGCGGCGACTGCGGCTTCGGCGGCGTTTTCCGGCAGCAGATGCGCGAGATCGGTCGCGGCCCGCTGATTGCGCAACTCGATTGCTTCCGGCGTGTCGTCGGGTGGTGGCGGGAGGCCGGTCAGGAGGTCGGCGTATATTGCTCGGGCGATCGTGTCGGAGACGTTGGGGATGGCCTGCATGAGTGGCGGCCGTCCTTTCGGCGGCGGTGAAGTTACGGTAGGTAGTTGTTAGCATGACGGACTTCAATGGTGTATAGGAATAACCTATGCGGAGGTGCCGACGCGCTGGCCGCAGGGCCTGCGGGATAACCAGCGCTCTCTGTTTCCGTTCCGCCGCCGAGGACAAGAAGATCTGGCTGGCCATGTATCGCAAGCGGCTGGGTGCGCCGCGGCCCGGCGAAGGCCCACCACCGGTGCTGTTCCTGGTGCACGGTTCGTCCAGCGGTGCGAAAATCGAGCTTCGATCTGACGGCCGGGCACGGCGAATACTCGACGATGAACGTGTTCGCCCGCGCCGGCTGGAGATTCTCGAAGACATGCAGAAGCGCTACGGTTTCGCTCCGCTCGGTGCGGCCGACGGGCCGGTGAAGACCGCGATCTTCAGCGGCAACTCGGCGCGGATTTACAAGTTCGAGCAGCATGCGGCGCGGCGGACGGCCGATCGCTTCGCTGAGTTGGAGCAGCAGTACGAATCGGCCGGACCGGCGCGATGCAACCTGCGCTACGGAATACGTGCAGCGGTCCACGTGACGCAAGAAGCTCTGTATGGCAACACAATGATCCTGGATCTACTCTTAGCAGAGTAGTACAGCTTTATTTGATCAACCTCGAAATACGACAGTACTCATTTGCCTAGATCAGGCGAATTCTCCTGGTGTCCGTGCGATAGCAGGACCGTTAAGACATTTTAACGTAATGTTAAGGATTATGCGGCTTTACTGTGGGCTCACCGTCTGTTTCTCCTACGAATCGTAAATGAAAGCGAAGCTCGGCCTGATCCTGAGTCTTGGCAAAAGAACCAGCGTGCACCTGCGGTTCTGACACCCTCTATCAGCCTGCAACCGCGGGCTGATACCGCGCGTAGTTAGGGGTGATATCCTACAATGTCGCGTCCCTCTGCGATTTAGGTCAATTCGCGGGCCACGAGTGCTGACAGACTTTCCACCTCGAAGGCCCAGCCAAGCGGGGGCAACGTCATCACGCCAACTCCCTAGTCGTCTACTCCAGCTAACATCCCAGGAGCATACACAATGACTGCTCGTACATGGATGGTGGCAAGAGCAACAATCAGGTTACCGATCCAAGCAACTTTTCGCCGATGGGTGCACCCGAGCCGGGCGACGACCTGACGATCACCAGCGGCACGATGAATATCTCAGGCCGGCAACTGCCGGCGTCGGATGTTCTGAACGTTGGCGGCAACGCGACGGTGAACATCAGGAATGGCGTTGAGGATCATCTGACGGTTGGGGGCACCGCGCATGTGAACCTGACGAATTCGGTCAGCGCGACGATCTACAACGGTCCGGGCAATATCTCGATCAATACTACCGGGACCAATCACCTCGATCTCTTTACTGCCGGTCGTGCCGTCAATGGTTCGGTGCACATTCAGAACGGTGGGACACTGATCGGCCGTCTTGGTGGCTTAGGCTCGAACTACACCCTGGATGGCGGGCGGTTCTACAACATCGAATCGTCAGCTGGATTCGACGGTCAGACCGAGATCATCAACGCCGATGTCATCGGTCGCGGCCTGTTCCATATGGGTTCGTTTCATGCGCCCTTCGGCAAGCTGGAATTCATGAAGTCCGTCGGCTCACAACAGACTGTGTCGATGGAAGGCGGACTTTCTGGTTATTCCGTGATGCAGATCGATCATCCGGAAGCGTTCAAGGCAGCGGTCAACTGGGCGACCCACAATTCGGCGATCGACTTGAACGGCCTGGCGGCAGACAGCTATTCGTATCATGACGGCGTGCTGGATTTCTTCCACGGCAATACAGTGACCGATACCTTGCGTTTCAACACGGTCGGTTCTGCCGGACCATTTTCCGTAGCACAAGGCACGTCTACGGGTGGCGCGGGTGTGGAGATCTACTCGTCCGGCACGTTCCAAAACGCGTCTATTCCACATGGTGCAAATTTGCCCTTGCACACCTGACGCACTGCCAGGCTTGAACTAGGGGTGAGAATCCGGCGGATTTTCACCCTGGTTTAGAGCCGGATGAGCGCAGGCGGATGCGCCCTTCCAGCTCTAGCTCTTTGCTTCATCGCGTGATTCAGATCTCCGGCGATACCGCCTTCGATCATCACGCTCTAGCAGTTGGGCCGCACACCTGGGCGCTTCAGTCAGCGGTGGCGACACCCTCTGCCGCCATCATCATCGCCACGCTGTCCGGCCCCACGATGTAGTTGAGGAACAGCACCTCGGCTGCGGTCATGACACAGAGCAGAGCCACCAAGAGTATGATGCCGGGGCGCTTTTTCCTGCGCACGCCGTACATCTGCTCATCCGACACGACCCATACGATTGGCATATCGTTCATCGTCGCTCTCCCGATCGTCATACGGTGACGATGCGGGAGCAGCGGCCAACCGGCAGTGAGTTGGCTCACATGCGTCTATGGCGAACTTGATTGCCATCTTCCGCGAGTGCAAGCGAGTGCTCGAGAAGGACGGCTTGCGCTGATGCATCTGGAAGACTCGTACAGCCACTCAGGGGGAATGTGGTGCCCTGAAAGCCTGGTGGATCGCCGCCCCAACCCGCGCGCGCAGCAGACTTGCCAATGCGCCAGCATGGTGTGATCTGGATGAGGCCGATGCCGAGGATCAGCCGCTTGCTGCCGACTAGCGCGATGAGGCTCTGAATTGCAAGCCAGAGATTGCGGTATTGGTGGTCATCCCCACCCCCATCGGCATCGCCGATTAAAGTCGGTTTCTGCACCTTTGGTGAGGTACATCTATAGGAAAGTGCATTAGCATTCGGCTCCTGGCGGCAGCCATTGATTTCAGTGTAGTGAAGTCATCATGGGACCGGCAATTACGTCCAAGCCCGACTGAACCAGCACTCCAATGGAGAAGCCCGCGACGTGTCCGCCAGCCCTCGCGGGCCTTCTGATTTGAACTGGAGTGTTGACATTGATTCCGAGCCATTCACGGTGAGACCAGTGACCGCGTGATTGCCGAGATCATCGAGCATGGCAAGCACACGCCTCTGGATCGCAAGCTTCTGTTTATCACGCATTCCGCGCTGATGCTGCTTCATTTCTATCGACGATGCGATTGGCACCTTGTCCTAGCGAGGTGCCCCTCGAAGTGCTATTGGGACAAAGCTATTTCCGGTGCTGGTGGTGAGACCGTCAAGGACCGGATCATGCGGAGCACGGTCAGTGGACCGCGCGTGTTGATCCAGCGGCCATGGTAATTGACATAGTGAACCTTGTCCGGATCGGCGAAGACGCCATGCCGCTTGTCGAGCACCAGCGCGTCGGCGTCCCAGCTTTCCCACAGCTTGCAGACCGCCTCCACGACCTCGTCTGCGTAATCGTAGCGCATGTCACGAGCGCGCAACTCGTGCAGACCGAAGTTCTGCGCCTCCAGGTGGCCGTGCGAGGCCACGACCTTCCCTGCAACCCGGCCGCCGCTCATTAGATCGAGCGTGCCGAGTGATCGGGCAAGATGATATGGCGGGTAGAAGGTGGAGGAAAGCGTTGCTCCCAGGCCGATGCGGGTGGTCGCGCGCGACATGATCGACAACTCACCTCGCTTCGTCGCCGGCTTGTGCCCCGGCCGCCTCTCCACCATGCAAATAGCGCCGCACCGTGTTCCGCGAAATGCCCCGTCACCCGCGCCAGCTCCCGGATGCTCGCGCCATGCTTGCGCAAGACCGCCAACTTCATCCGACCCTCCTCCTTCAGCATCAGTTCTCTCGCAACCGAGGAACGAATTAGCCAGGTGGGTCAGGTTCATGTTGCCGCACTGGATCAGTTTCTCACTGCCCGTGAAACGTCGCTTATCATCCTCCATCCAAACGATCGTGTAGAGGTTTGCTGCCGCTGCGGGAACCGTTGCCGTCTGTCGCGCGTCAGTGTCGTGCCCACGAGGCGCTGCTCGGCACGCAGCGCCACTGGTGCGCCACGACGGTCGCGTTTTGAGCAGGGTTCCACCGTCGCGGCTTACAACGCAGGGAGGACGTGATGACGACACAAGAAGGCGAACGCGGCAGAGGGAAGTCGGAGCAGAAAGCATCACTGACCGGGGCAACCCAGTCGCACGCGCTGAGGCCGCTGTGTGGCTGGCCTTACAAGACATTGGCGTCAACGACAGGATTATCGTGCTCAACGAGATCCTGCGCGAGAGGTTGGCAAAGGCGGCTGGCGAGAAAGAGGCTGCTGAGCGGCTGTAATGTCCGAAAAGAGACAGCCGTGTTTTCCGGATGGCTCATACCTGCTCGCGCCTGAGGAACCTTGCTGGCGCTCGCGCGTCAGTGTGCCAACGCTCGCATGGCGCTGCCCCCAGCCATGTAGGCTGTAGGCAGCGCACCACGTTGGCGATGCGGGCACGTGCCATCCCTTCCCGGAGAGGATTCACCTCAGGGAAATTCCCTAGCGCAATCCATTTCTGCGATCCCCATCTGCGTGCGCTGTAACTGAACTGGACCACTTGGGGATGAAACAAACTTGGCTAGGGTTGCTGCTCGTCTTGGGCGGCTGCGCTTACTCAAATCCGAATGTCTATACCTACGGTTGGCGCCCGCCTGCTCCGCCTGCTCCCAACAGCCGGTCATTCATGGGCTATGACCCTGCCTACGAGCAGCAACTCATAGACCAATATGTGGCCAGCCACTCACTTCAAGTTCAGATTTTCAGGTCGCAGAACGGGTTGGATAAGTGAGGTGCCCGGCTCAGCAGCAATCCCTGTGCGCACCCGATTATGAGCGGGCCGCTAGCCTTTCCCGTGGCCTGCACCGGCATCACCTTGGCGAGCAGCGCCCTGAAGCACTAGGGTTCTCGCTGTATGGCGCGCCCCAGATAAGCCTTAGCTGCCTTCTCGGTCGGCCTGTCACCTCTTCTTGGATCATGTCCTTGAGCGATCTGGTGATCCTGTTTGGCCCCCTTTGGACCGCCCTGAGCCGACGTGCTCTCGGCATCCGTACAATGACGGGCCAGCCGGACCTTGAAAACTCCGGAAAAAGATTTGGCTGACGGCATATTGGACGCGCGCGTTGCGGGCCGTTAGTGTGGGATGACCTCGTTTCTCCAGGGAGATTGCCTTGTCCGATGGATACGATGAGCATGCTGTCCGAGCTGCCGCGTACTATCAATGGGTACGCGAGGGACGGCCTGAGGGTAAAGCGCTGGATCATTGGCTGCGCGCCAAGTCACAAGCCGGGCACGATGATGAGGTATTGCTGGAGGAACAAGAAAAAGTTGCTAACGGCCAGCCGGCCGACATGCAGGCCATCATGACGAATGATGCACGAGGCGGCTGATGAAAAATGGCCAAACGATGCTACCGAACAGGAAGAAGAAAGATTGAGCCGGACGTTGCCCGCACTCAGCCGGAAGGAAAAACGGCGTAGGCTTACCTGACAAATCAGCGGAAGGCCGACTGCGCGCGGCAACCGCACACCCCAGCGGGCGTAGTTGCGCGGATTAGTAGGAGCGGCGATCATCCTGCCGTCTGGGGTGGTGGTACAGATGATCGGGCGATCCGGAGATTCAAGATTCACCGATGAAGTCGCGGGTGTACCGGGCGGACGCGATTGTATCCCGCCTGCCCCACGCGATCAGACCCTCTCCCTCCTGCTGGCGCGACGTGCGTCTGCTTTTCAGGAGCACTTCGGTCGGCGTGGAGCGAGCGCTGCCTGTAGGAGCAAAGGCCCAATGTTATGCGCTTGAGGTCTCGCGGGACACCCGGAGACCGACGCATGCTGGCAGTGCCAACAGGCACAGCGCGGCCATGATCAGGAAAGCCGCGCCGCCGATGCGTGCATAAAGCAGGCCGGCGGCGAGCGTCACCAGCGCCATCGAGAGGCCAACACACAATGTGCCATAGATTGCTTGTGCCGTCGCCGCTAGGCGGACTGGCGTGACCGTCACAATGAGCCTTACCGCGGCCAAGTGGAAGAGCGCGAAGGTCAGCCCGTGCAGTGGTTGAATGCAGGCCAACAGCCCAGGCGACGTGGTGAACGCGGCGACGGTCCAGCGGGCAAATCCGGCTCCAGCGGCGAGCGCCATCGAGTTGCTTGGACCAATCCGCTGCACCAGTCTCGGCCCGATTAGCAGAAACACCACCACTTCCGCGAACACAGCTTCGGACCACAGCGCACTGATGGCGAAGAAATCGATACCTGCACTGCGCCAGCGGATCACGGAGAATGTGTCGTGCAGTGCGTGGCTGCCCCAGAGCAGCGCGGCCGCCACCAAAATTCGGCGATAAACGCGGAGGCGCAACAGCAGGATGCCGTCGCGAAGCGTTGTGGCATGCGACGACGCCGTGGGCGTGTTGGTCTGCAGCCTTGGCAACAACAGCGCGACCAAGCCGCCGAGAGCCAGCAGCGCTCCGCTGATCGACATCGGAGTTGCAAGTCCATTCGTATTAGCCTGCCAGCCACTCACCAGCGTCCCAAGGGCGAAGGCAGCCGATCCCGCGGCTCGCAACCAGCCATACTCGAAGCGTCGTTGGGCACCCCGTCCGCTGGCCAGCGCCGCCGTGGCGGCGAGCGCATCCGAGATCGGCGCGATTGGTCCCAGCATCGCCGCATGCAACAGCGCGATGCCCAGCAAGGCTCCGATGTTGCGGGTCAACAGCAGCGAGATGGTCGCCAAACTGGCGAGCAGCGCGCAGCCGAATAGAAGTACCGTGTGTCGGTGCATCAAGTCCGCAACATGCGCCACAATTGGCCCGGCGATCACTCGGACGACCATGGCGGCAGCAAGCACAAATCCGAGGTCTTGCGGCTGCAATCCGCGTTCTCCAAGCAGCGCCGGCACAAATGGCGACTGCATGCCGAACCCGGCATAGAGCAAGGCGTAGATCGCCACGAAGGTCAGGAGAGGCGAAAGCTTCACCACAGGATCGATGGTTTTCTGGTCCGCATCGAGCCCTTGTCGTCTCCTTTGCTACATCAGGGTCGGCTGTTACCCAATGTGGGGCACGCATCGGTGCTCGTGGATGTGCACTCAGGTCATCCACATGCCCAGCGACCACAAAGACGCCAGCGCGCGAATGCCTTCGAAAAATGTCAACGCTGCAGCTGTCGCGGTTGAGTCTTCCAAGCGCGTGCATGCAGCTTCGGCCGCCTATGACGACGCTGTGCCAGCGTATGGGTGGTAACGCAGAACGCCGGCAGCATAGGCTGCGATCTGGATTGTTTGGCAGGGGCCGGCGAAAGCAGCGGCAAACGGGCCATCGAGTTTCGGCCCTGTGCTTTGTAACCTCTAGCGCTTTCCATTGTATGAAACGCGCCAGATCGTCCCGCCCGTATCATCAGCCACCAGCAGCGAGCCGTCCTTTGCAATGGCCAAAGCGGCGGGACGGCCCCACACCTCGGCACGGCTCTCGCCTGACACCCAAAAGCCGGTGGCAAAGTTTTCATAGTATCCGAGTGGCTTCCCATCCTTGAACGGCACCAGCACCACCTTGTATCCCGTTGGCTCCGACCGATTCCAGGAGCCCTTCAGCGCCACAAATAAGCTACCCTTAAATGCGGCCGGAAATTGGTCCGCCTCGTAGAAGACCAAATCCAACACCGACGAGTGCGCCTGGAACAGCACGTCGGGTGTAATCGTGGCGTCAACCTTGCTTGGCGCCTGGTTGGCATACCCAAGCTGGGGATGCTTGCCGATGTAGGCGTATGGCCAACCATAGAACCCACCCTGTTTGACGTGGATAAGATAGTCGCTGGGCAGGTTATCGCCGAGTCCGTCGCGCTCTTGGACCAACGCCCATAACGCATCGGACCCCGGCTGAAACGCCAGCGCGGTTGGATTGCGTGTGCCCGACGCGTAGGTGATCTGGTTCGAGCCATTAGAATCGAACCGCTGGATCGTCGCCTTGGGCTCGGGCTCTATGCCCAGATTGCCGGAGGATCCGACGCCAACAAACAGCGCACCGGTCGCAGGATCGATTTTCAGATCCCGATTCTGGTGTCCTTGAACGATGCCGAAGACGCCCTTCTTGGTGATCATCTCGGCACCATAGGCACCAGGGACAGGCTGCCGCTGGTCGGGCGGTAGTTCGTCGGCACGCTGTGTCGGTACTGGACGACCGGCACGGTTCGCCCCCACTACATGTGGCACCTTCCAAATGCCGTCCTGGTCGGCTACCAACAAATGATCGCCCTGCCAGGCCACCCCATAAGGCTTGTTGAGGTCCTCGACGTGGCGGTTGATCCACTTGACACGGCCATCGCCATCATCGCGCAGCAGCGTGATGTAACCTGCACTTTGCTCCACCACGAGCACGTCACCGTTGGGCAGCACCAGCAATCGGCGTGGATTCGCCAGTCCTGTGACGTACGGGGCAGCGACGAAGCCTTCGGGCACCTGCAGTGTCTGGCCACTGTATGGAACGACCAGTGAGCGGTCGGCAACGATTGGTCCGCTCTTCGGTGCCGGAAGGTCAGCCGGATCAAATTGGAACCGCCGGCCAACCTCGTGCTCGGCGGCAAAATTCTCCTTGAGCTTACTATCGCCTCCAGAACCAGAATTTGGCTGTGCACCTAGTGCAGGGAGATAGAAGGCAAAGGTGATCGCTATTAGCGAGATCGCCGTACTGAGAGAAATAGGTCGAGCCATGTCATGCCCTCCTGTTCAGGCGCCGGCCGGGACTAAACGATGCGGCATTCGACCGAGCAAGAGCGGCTGGAAGGAGTAGACCGTGCACATCGCCAGTCTGGGCGGTCAACAACGAGTGAAGCCAACCATCTGGAGGGCGATCATTGCTTTCAAAGCCGTCGCAAACCCCCTTCCCCAGCAAGAGAGCAGTCACCCCCAGCGTCGCATGACAACGACTCACGGGCGACCGCATGCCGAGTCGCCCCCTTCGGGTCGGGTCGGAAACCGGGATGAAACTGAAGATGCCGCACATTACGGCGGCCGCGATGTGCCGGCACAAAGGACGCCAATGGCAGCCATGGTTGTTCTGACGATAGTAACTGTTGGGGGCCGACAGTACGACCTTATGGCGCACCAGAGGTCCAAAAATTCTTGGATTGCATGTGGTAATTTCAAGGTGAGCCTTTGGAAGGAACGGGCCGCAGCCCGTCAGCGGCTGCGCATGATTGGCGGGAAAAGGCTCGCTGGATCGGAGCATTTGAAAGGAGGCAGTCGGCTGGTGGCTTCGACCTGCGGAACGCTGCATTCGGCTCCAAGGTCCCGCTCGGCTAGCGCCGGATCCTGCCGCAGATCTCAATCCAAGCAGTGTGATCGGCGAGAACGCGGCCGTTGAGGCGGGTAGGTCACGGCGGCGTGGGAGTAGCACTGTGGACGCGCCAAATTGCGTTGCCGACGTCATCCGCAACCAGAACTCCGCCATGACCGGTGGCGATCCCAACGGGCCGACCGCGTGCCTGTCCGTCGGCATTGAGGAAGTCTGTTAGGACGTCGATTGGCATACCGGTAGGACGCCCCTCAACAAAGCGAACGAAGATCACCCGATAACCACTCGCCGGGCGTCGGTTCCACGAACCATGCTGACCAATGAAAGCACCGCCGATGAATGGGGGTGGAAGACCACTATCCGCGGTAATCGCCAGCCCCAGGGACGCGGTGTGCGCTCCAAGCGCGTAATCCGGCACAAGCGCACGGGCGACCAGATCCGGTCGTTGCGGATGCACACGTTCGTCAACGTGTCGGCCGTAGTAGCTATACGGCCAGCCGTAGAAACCGTCATCGCGGACTGCGGTCATATAGTCTGGCACCAGATCGCTGCCGAGCCCGTCACGCTCATTAACGGCCGTCCACAGCACCGGCTTGGGTTGCTGCGCAAACGCGAGCCCATTGGGGTTACGCAGCCCAGTCGCGTAGCTCCGATGTGCGCCGGTGCGCACGTCAACTTCCCAGATCTGCGCCCGCCCTTCCTCAGCAGCCAAGCCGTTCTCGCCGACATTGCTATTCGAGCCGATGCCGACGTAGACGAACCGACCATCTGGACTGGCG
>JBKPSV010000155.1:0-14715 GCA_046735215.1 Pseudomonadota bacterium
GCTCGGCCGCCAGGTGGGCGCTGTGCGCGCCGTCGATGACGTAAGCTTCAGCATCGACCGAGGCGAGACCCTGTCGTTGGTCGGTGAGTCGGGTTGCGGCAAAACCACCACGTCTCGCTGTATCCTCCGCGCCATCACACCAACGGCCGGCGAGATCCGCTTCCGCGGCGGTAGCGGCACCGAGATCGACGTTGCCCGCCTATCGCGGCAGGCATTGCGGCCGCTGCGCCGGCAGATGCAGATGATCTTTCAGGATCCGTTCTCCTCGCTCAACCCCCGCATGACGATCGCCGAGATCATCGGCGAGCCGCTGCTGGTCAACGGCATGAACGATGCGCGCGCACGCAACCAGCGTGTCGCCGAACTGCTGGACCTGGTGCACCTGCCCGCCGCCTATCTGAACCGATTTCCGCACGCATTCTCGGGAGGGCAGCGGCAGCGCATCGGCATCGCGCGGGCGCTCGCGCTGTCGCCGTCGCTGATCGTCGCGGATGAGCCGGTTTCAGCGCTCGACGTCTCGGTGCAGGCGCAGATCGTCAATCTCATGTTGGAACTGCAGGACCGGCTGGGCATCGCCTACCTGTTCGTCGCCCACGATCTGTCAGTGGTGAAACACGTCAGTCACCGCGTCGCAGTGATGTATGTCGGCCGGATCGTGGAGATAGCGCCGACCAAATCGCTATTCGTCGCCCCACGGCATCCATACACCGAGGCGTTGCTTTCCGCCGTGCCGGTCCCCGACCCGAGGCAGCGGGCAAAGCGCATCGTGCTGGAGGGCGATGTCGCCGATCCTTCCGATCCGCCACCGGGCTGTCCGTTTCATCCGCGTTGCCGCTACGCCGTGGACCGCTGCAGGCAACAGGTACCGGAATTGGCGGAGGTGGCGCCGGGACAGTGGGCGCGTTGTCTCAGAGCCGGGGAGTTGAATCTGAAAGGCGTGACAGCTGTTGCGTCGGACAGTGACGCTCCCGCTCAGTAGGCCTGGTCAGGGAATGGTGGTCTGCAGCTGGCCAGGGAAGGCAATGCTGATAACCCCGGCCCAGTTGCACATGCACTTGGAAGTACTATCCAGCATCGGCTGATTGCCCAGCAGGACAGTGGGTGCGCCCGGGACCCACGGAGAGGACGTTGCCGGAATGCACGGCATGGGGGTCAGCACGCCCAGAGCCGCGGCGGTGGCAGCGGCGACCGTTGGGTTTGCCGGCGAAATGCACATGCCGAACGGCATGATATTCACCATCGGAATGTGGTCCATGATGTTGGCCGCGAATTGTCCGCTGATCGTGGTCCGATTGATCGGCAGCACGGAAAGCACCGAGGGTGCCATCCCCATCGTGCACATGAGCTGCGCCGACATGATGGTGGCCTGAACACCGCCACCGCCGCCCCCACCCGCACCACCGCCGCCACCTGATGGCGCGCTGGCCGCACCAGGCGGTCCGCCCGCAGGGTTGCTCGGTGCAGCTGGCGGGTTCGAACTACTCGGGGCGGCGGACGAGCTGCCGTTCGATGCGCTGGGCGCCTCCGGAGTGTTCAAAGCCGGCGCGTCGGCTGCGGCGGCCATGATCGATCGCAGATCGCACTGGCCACAGGGGGCGGGCAGCGCGACATCAGTGCCGAGTGCGGCTGACAGGCTGAGAGAAAGTGACGCAGCGAGCATCGCTGATATCGGCAGGCTCACGTCGAACGAAGCAATCGAATTGAGTGAGGTTGAAGCGGCGGTCGCCGCCTGCAGCTGTGCGTTGAGACTAGCGCTGAGTGCGGCGCTCAGTCCGGGGATGGAGGGCAGAGCCGGCAATCCCGGGATGCCGAGGGCCAGATCGATGCCGAGCTGTGCTGCGAGCGCTGCCATCGCCGAGAAGTTCGCTGCCACCATTGCCCGCACCGCGGGGAACCCAACCTCGAGCGGATTGATCCCCAGGCTCGCCGCAAGTTGGGCGATGGCGGAGAATCCCGCGGCAAGGCTGGCGGCAGCCGACACGTCGAGGGAAATGTTCGCCATTGCGCTCGCCAGCGCACTCGCCGAGGCCTGCAAGGACGCGGCGAATGCGGCGTCCAGGCTGACATTGAGCTGTGCCGCGAGCGCCAGCAGCGCCGAGATGGAGGGTAGATTGAGCCCGCCCCAGGACAGCGGCGGCAAGGCCAGGTTGAATGCCGCGCTGGCCGACCCGTCCAAGCAGGCGTTGAACATGGCCGTCAGGTCCAAAGCGATGGCATTCACGCTGGCAAGCTGGATCCAGAGATTCAAATTGAGGTTGAGAGCGGCGATCGCCGACATCCGCGCATCCAGCGTCGCCGTCAGGCGCGCGAGCGCCGTCGCGCCCATGCTCGTGGACAGATCAATGCCAAGTCGGGCCATCGCCTGCGCCTGGAGCTGCGCCATGGCGGCCATCGAAGCCAAAGCGTCGGCGGACAGTGCGAGTTGCGGCACCGGTAGCGCAGGGGCCGCTAGGCCCGGAAGGCCGAGGGCGATCTGGCCGTAGAGAGCAAGCGCCGCCTGTGCGCTCGGCGACAGAGTAAGCGAGGCCTGCCCCGATGCTGCCAAATCGGGCAACCCGAGATTCGGCCCGCTGAGGCTGGCCATGAGATCGATATTGGCGATGCAGAAACAACTCATGATGCTAGTGCTCCTGCATGGTAGTGGCCCATACTCCCGAGCGAACGCTGTACTTTACGCGAAAATGGTCCGTCTGTCGCGACGGATCGAGGCGCGCGCCTGGCATGGAAGTGCCATACAGCGAGAGCCATTGCGAAGCCTGACACGTATAACGTGTATCTCGAAGCCCGTGGCTGCAGATCGCGGTTGGTCTCGCTGGCGAAAGATGTGCGGGTGGATTTGCCCGCATGAGAACCCCGAGTTGGTGTAGGTCGCGTAGCCGAACGGCCGTGCCGCTCTCCTCGACAATAGCGGCGGCCATCGACGGAGGCGGTGGTGCGGATCACACGTTCTGCACCGCCGGTGTGCTATCAGTCCAGCGATAGTGATAGCCGATGACGCCGTAGGCTGCAGGGAAGACGGGACAATGGCGGACATTGCCGTAGAAAACTACAAGAAGGCTGTGGCGAAAGCGGTGGCCCGATGGGGCGATAAGGTCGAACAAGCGAGCAAGAAAGCTCGGCCTGTCCTGGATGAACTCGAGCAGCTCAAGGACCTCAAGCTCTCCGAGCAGCCCGCTTGGCTGAGTGATGCAGTCAAGAAGCGAATGGTCGAACTGAGAAAACAGATCGAGGATCTGAAGAAGACACTCGATACTTCAGCTATCGAACTGCGTGCAGATATCATGCTGCTGAGCCCGCCCAACGGGGCCGATCCCAAAGAGATCAAAGGGCTCCCACCTTGGCTTGAGGAAATCATCAAGAAAGAGGGGCTTCCGCTCGGAAAAACCGTCGCCATCTCCCCAGACGTCGATATCGATCTTAAGACCATGAAAATAAAGAAATTGGCGATTACATTCAAAGTGGAGTTGCCGTAGATCACTACTCCTGAGGCCCTGCCCGGATATGTTGGTGCGGCGGCTGCACCGAGAACCTGCTCGTTTCTCCATCCGAGGACCTCAATACTCTGGTTGGGGAATACTATCTTGAAGCCTACGCCGAGTTGGTTGGGGATCTTTGGCAGGGTCATTCAAGGTCGATGTGACAACGGCCGCATTGGTCGCAACGGCAGTACGTCAGACTTGTCGAACTTGAACGGCTGACCTTTGCGGTGAACATGACCGGGACCGGAGTGACGATCACGACGGTTATGTGAGGTCGTTTGTGCGCGAAGGCGCAGAGGTGCGCGCGAAGTCAGCTACTATGATCCAATTCACAGACTGCAGGCCTCATGAGCGATAAACCGTATATTGGGAACGAATGATGGATTACTGGCCCACCGAGTCCTCGCACAGCGAGCGCAGATCTGCGAATCGACGCGATCGCAGCGCTTGCCACGAGAAGAAGTCCCATCGACACCAGTGATCGATCGAGTTACGTATAATCAACTACGTCCATAGCGGCGGGATGGGGCGATGTCTGAGACTCTTACAGATGAACATCACGACTGGGTTGCGCGCGTGCTGGAGGTGGATCCACGGACCTATCCCGCGGCTTCCGGCAGCGGTGGCGCAGAGCCCGGTGGCGGCGGCATCCTGGACGACATCAAGGGAGCAGTCAGCGATGCCGCCAGCAAGGTGAAGGAAACGGCGGAAGCCGCTGTAGATACGGTTGCCGACACCGCCAAAGCCGTCGAGGCCAAGGTGGAGGCTGTCGTCGACTTAGTCGAGCAGAAAGCCACAGAGGCGGCGAAGGCTGTCGAGCAGAAGGTCACCGAGGCAGCCAAGGCTGTCGGCGAAAAGGTTGGCGAAGCGGCCAAGGCCGTTGAGGAAACAGTCGAAGGAGTGGTCAAGAAGGTGAAGGAGGCGTTCACACCGCCCCCACCCGTCAAGCCAGGCGAAGCAGGTCCGGCGCAGACGGAGCGCGCTGACAAGCTGCTGAAGGGCATGCCGCCGGAGGACCAGGCGAAGGTCAAGAAGCTGCTCGATGAGGCGCCCCCGCAGGAGAAGGGTTACCTGCAAAAGGCGTTGGCTTCGAAACATACGGCGGCAGAGCTCGAGGAGTTTCACAAGCAGATCGCCGGCAAGGACGCTGCCTGGCTAGAAAAGAACCTGCATGTCGTTGGACAATCTCAGGGCAAGGGCATTAAGCAGCAGTGGCATGACAGCTGTGGACCGACCACCATTCAGGCGATGAAGGCGGAGCTCGACCCGATCTACGCGCTGAAGCTGCGGACCGAGAATCCTAATTTCCAGGAAGCGGACAACAGCGACGGCACAAAGCTCAACCCGAAGATGGCGGATGAGCAGAAGACGATCCTGACCGGCAAGGGAGGCATCGCGCGCAATCGTGACTCATCCGGCAAGGGGATGCCGCTGACCGATGCATTGAATGACCAGAAGGCGACAACCGGCCTCAAGTTCGACATCGAAGAGGTGGATTCATCTTCGGTCGATGATCGGCTGGGCGAGATCGACAAATCAGTGAACTCGGGTCTGCCCGTACCGATGCGGGTCAGTGATGCACCGAACACCGGCGGTCATTTTGTGCTGGTCGTCGGCACCGACCCTGGGCCGCCGAAGACATATACGATCCACGATCCGTGGGACGGCAAGCTCGTGAAGGTGACGGACAAGCAGATCAAGGACAACAACTTCAATATCGCCGGATGGAACAAGGTGTCACACATCTACAAGCCATCGGCTGAGTGAGGGCGCGATGTCAGGACACACGCGTACTGAATTGCTTGCTCTGGGGCCGGATGTCTATCTGGCGGATGGCTATCTTGATAGCGGCAAGCCGCGACCAGAATTGACCGAAGACTGGGCGGTCGCTGCCTGCACGCAACTGATGGCGGCTGAGCTCTCGCCTCAGGAGCTTGGATTCACGCTCGACGCCATACATCTTCTGCTGCCGGAGCACCAGGACCCCGATCCTGGCGATCGTCTATACGCCGTGGTGAAAGAGGCGATCGAGGTCGTGGCTAGAGCGATCCAGCAGCCGAACAATGAAGGTCTCTTGCGATGGTTGACGGCGTGCGTGACACGGGTGGAGAGCGAAGCGGATATCGCGGCATTTCTCGAGCACGCCGAAGCGGTACGCAAGCAGTACGCCGTCTTGGTCGCGTTGCTGCCTTCTTCCTAGTCGGCCTAGGCGCGGCAATGGCCACTGAAGCAAACGTATGGCTCACGGTCGATGACCAACGAATACCGCTGCAACAGGTGGGTAGCTCCCTCGGCCCTGCGATCGCGACACATAATGCTCGTGCACGCATCGCGGATGTGCCGGACACGCTCAACCCAGCGATCATTGATCCTGCCAAGGCGGAACGTTTCGCCGCTGGGCTATCCCGACAAGCGCCGGATACACTGGCCCGTATGGATGGGCATGAGCTCATGCTCAACGGTCAGGATTACGGCATAGGCGCAGCTGAGCCGACGCGTCCGGAGGAGTTCGGCACTTTCACCCTAGTTATTGACGAGGTTCAGGGGCGCAACGTGGTCGCCCACACGACAGTGCCCGCCGATATCGCATTGGCGCGGGCACGTGCGAAAGAGGCCGAGGCGGCACTTCGGGCAGCAGAGGCGGTGGTTCGAGAGGTCGAAGCAGCCAATGTTGGTGACGAAAAGCTGAGCAACGCCCGCCGCCGTCGCGCGGCGCTCGCCCTGGCGTGGCGCACCAACGCCGGTGCTGTGGCCAAGGCGGACCCGAGCGATGCGACGGCCAAAAGCTCATTTGATGCAGCACAAAAGGCCGCGCGCGAGTACATGATGCCGGCCGGAGGATTGCTGTAGCGGCGCTGATCCACGACCAATTTGAACGTTGTTCGCGGAATGACAGCGGAAAACGGCGGCTGGCTTCCGACGATGTCCCGCGTGCTGTGCCGCTCAGCGCCGATTATCACGAACGCGACGCTGCGCCCAAGCGGGTAGGTCTGCAGCTACGCCGCGTCGGCCGCTCACCTTCGGCGCGGATGATACCCCTCGACCACCATGGCGAGCCTGGGGTGACGCAGATCGGTATTGGGGGATCGGCGGCGAGCAACTCGCGGCCCAAAAAGCAGGTCTTGCATTGCCGCCAGGCAGTGCGATAGGCCCACCGTGTGGCACCGCGGGCGCGGGTGGCTTAGAGCGCGCCGCGGCGCGAGAGCTTGGCCAGTTCGGCGGCTCGGCGGTCTGAAGCAACGGAACGGATTCGCGGCATTAACGCGAGCGCAGGGCGTCGGGGAATTGCCAAGTGGCGCTGATCGCAATTTGCTCCCCGAAGCAAATGTAATTGCCTATCAGTCTTAATTTGAAACGGAAGCCGCTCGACGAGTCGGCCGCCGGAGGTGTTGCAGAGCGTTATCGACATTGAACTTTCCGAATGGGTCGTTCCGCTCTCGGCCATCACCACGACTGATTACCTGGTCCTGGGATCAGGCAACCGGTCAAGACTCCTGTGCAGAGGTAATAGATGAATTCGCTGCAACGCGCGCCGCGGTGCTTGCTCGCAATGGCAGGCAGAGACGACAATGCCGCCATGCAGCCTCGGCCCATCCATGCTCCGGTCGAACCTGCGGCGTATCCGGCGGGTGAAGCCCGGCGGTTCTCCGGGGCTGCCTTCGCGGCACTGGATCTCGGCACCAATAACTGCCGCATGCTGGTCGCCGCGCCTTGGGGCGACAGTTTCCGCGTGCTGGACAGTTTCAGCCGGATCGTCCGGTTGGGCGAGGGCTTGCATAGTACTGGCCGGCTGTGTCCGGAAGCCATGGAGCGGGCGCTGATCGCACTCCGCGCCTGCGCTGCGCGGCTGGAGCGCCGGCCGGTGCGCAGGTTGCGGGCGGTAGCGACCGAGGCGTGTCGCCGGGCCGCCAACGGCGCTGCATTCCTTGCCCGGGTGAAGCAGGAGACCGGGCTCGATATCGGCGTGATTTCGTCCCGCGAGGAAGTCGAACTGGCGCTGGAGAGCTGTTCGCCGCTGCTCGTCGGATGTGGGCGCCGAGCGCTGCTGTTCGACATAGGCGGCGGGTCAACCGAACTGGCCTGGGTACGGCTTGGCCCGAACGGGCGGACGGAACTGATCGGCTATGCCTCGCTGCCGGTCGGCGTGGTGACCTTGGCCGAGAGGTTTGGCGAGGCTGGTTTCGACCCTGATGGCTTCGACTCGATGGTTAATGACGTCGTTGCCCGGCTGCAGAGCTTCGAGGCGGTGCATTGCATCGGCCGCGAGATCCGCGAGGGCGGCGTGCAGTTGCTGGGTACCAGCGGCACAGTGACGACCTTGGCCGGCGTGGCGCTGGGGCTGGCGCGCTATCGCCGACCGTTGGTGGATGGCACCGTGCTGACTGCCGAAGCCGCCCACGCCGCGCTGGTCAGTCTGCGTGAACTGGGGCGCGCCGGCCTCGAGGCGCATCCCTGCGTCGGGCGGGAGCGTGTGGAGTTCGTGCTGCCCGGCTGTGCGGTATTCGCTGCCTTGGTGCGGATGTGGCCTGCACCACGGGTTACCGTGGCGGACCGTGGGCTCCGCGAAGGGATGCTGCTGCGAATGATCCGGAGCGACCGTCGGCGCGGCCGCGGGTGAAAGATCGGCGACCAACCGCGCCGCGCGGTTTGTCGGTGGCCGTGCGCACCGCCAAGGGGCGCAGTGCCGCCTCGCAACGCTGGCTAGCTCGGCAGCTCAACGATCCTTATGTGGCGGCCGCGAGACAGCAGGGATGGCGCTCGCGGGCTGCATTCAAGCTGACGGAGCTCGACGAGAGGTTTCGATTGATCAGGCGCGGGGCCCACGTCGTTGATCTCGGCGCCGCGCCCGGCGGATGGACCCAGGTTGCCGTGCGGCGCGGGGCGACGCGAGTGATCGGTGTCGACCTGTTGCCGGTCGACCCGGTGCCGGGCGCTGTGATGTTGCAAGGCGACTTCACCGATCCCGAACTGCAGCAGCGGCTGATCGTCGAACTCGGTGGCAAGGCGGATCTGGTTCTATCCGACATGGCCCCCAACACGACCGGCCACGCTGCCACCGATCATCTGCGCATCGTGGCGCTGGCCGAGAACGCGCTGGCCTTCGCACTCGACGTGCTGGCTGACGGCGGCGGGTTTGTCGCCAAGGTGTTCCAGGGGGGCGCCGAGAAGACGATGCTGGACATGCTCAAGCGGCACTTCGCCTCGGTCCGGCACGCCAAGCCGCCGGCGAGCCGCAAAGAGTCGAGTGAGCTCTATGTAGTGGCGACCGGCTTCCGGCTCAGTCCAGGGTGAGTGGTGCGCCGTCGAGGTCCTCGGCTCGCTCCACCTTGATCAGCACTGCAAAGCCCTTCTTGTCCGGATCGCGGTCCTTCTCGGGCTGCACCAGTCGGCGCCAAACCTCCTCGTATTGCGGCCCCGACTTGATCACCTGTGCCGTGCCGTAGAACCGGGCGATACCGCCCTTCGGCAGCACGCCGTCAGCGCGTAGCTGCGGCTTGCGAAAGTATACCGTCACCTTCGTGCCGTCGCGCAGCGCCGCAGTGGTCGAGCCCTTGCCGCGCTCCCACAGCGCGATGTGGTCATCGTCGAACACCATGGTGCTGCCGCGTGGCGTGATCTGCGCGTAGCCGTTCGGCAGCACCGAGCCGACCAGACAGACGTGCTCGGGAAAGGCCGAATTGATATGCGGCTGCAGGCTCTTGGGTATGCTTGGCACTTTCTTGCTCCGCGTCGTTTTGCCGGGAGCGTAAGCAAAGTCGCTCAGAAGAAAAGGGCATGGCCCGCCTGTCCAGCGAGCCACGCCCGATTGCAATCAGCGATAGTAATACCGGTAAGAGTTGTAGCCATAATATGGGTTGTGGTGTTCACGCCACTCGCGATGGCGCCATTCGCGCTGAGCCTCCCAACGCCGGTGCTGGCGCCATTGGCAGCGCGGCCCGCAATAGCCCCAGTCCGCCTGCTGCACGGCGGATGTGTCGATGGCCGGGGCCGGGATACGGGGTGCGGCCGAGGCGCCAACAGAACTCAGGCCGATCAGGCCGGTGGTGGCGGCGAGTGCAATCAGGATCTTGCGCACGGTTCGGACCTCCCTGTTCGTGCAATGACCTGACGGTGAGGGCGGTTGGCGACGGATTGGCGGCGGCATCGCGGCGGAACTTTGGTGCCGGCTGAAATGTTTGTAATGGGATGGAGCGAGGAAAGATGAACTTCCAGCGGCCACCCGGCCCACCACCAGGCCCTCATCCGGATCCCAATCCGGCACCACCACCGCCGATCGTATTGCCCCCACGGCCAGATCCGCGTCCGCCGGAGCCGATGCCCACTCCGCTCTAGCTGTAACGGCGAGCGGCTCGCTACCGCGCCGGCATACTCAGTTGCGACAAAACGCTGAGCCTCATGATGCGTTTGGGTGATTTGGCAAAGGAGCATCTCCATGAAGCAGCCGAATACCGAAGAGACCGTGCGCCACACCGACGATCAGCAGAACACCGGCACGCACAAAAAGCCGGGTGCGCCGGACGAAAAGGGCGCGGATCGGTTTGGTGGCAGCCGCGCAGGCAGCGAGAATGTCGAGCCGACGCGCAAGGAGCGCTGACCCGTGGCCGCCGAACGATAGCTGCCGGCCATCCGTTGCCGCCGACTGCGGTGACCGGATGGCCGCACGAGCAGGCCCTGGTAGGATCGTTCAGGCGGTGGCGCTGAGACGCGAGGCCATCTGCTGTTTGAACTGCTCGATCGGCATGAAGCCCGGATCCTGACGGCAGGCCTCTTCGGTTTCGCGGAGGATCTGCTCATCCGACTTACCAAGATCGAGCGGTTTGCCGTGCGGCTGCGGGACGTGGAAAGGCGTATCGAGATACGCCTCGACGGTGTTTCCCTCGGGATCCTTGAAGTAGATCGACCAGGCGTTGCCGTGGCTGACCGGCCGCATCTCGGTCGCGCCAAGCGCCAGGGCGCGATGGTGCACCTCGCGCAGGTCCGACAGCGAGTCGACCATGAACGACATTTGCTGGATCGGATTGAACCCCGTGGTGTCGGGCCGGCCGCTGACCAGTACGAGCTGATGGTGGTTTTCGGGATTGCCGCTCATGAACGTCAGGTGCATGCCGGCGCGGCCCTCGCCCTGGTCGGTCACCATCAGGCCAAGAACCTCGGTGTAGAAGCGCTCCATATTCGAACGGTCGTGCACATAGATGCCCATATGGGCCAGTCGCGCGTGGATATTCAGCATGCTCCATTCCTCCTGAGTACAGCGTCGTCCAGGTTGGTTGCTCGCGCAAGCAAATGCCTCAATGAGCAGCAAGAGGCGAACGCTTCCGCCATTCGGCTGGGTACGCCATGCTGTCCGTCAGATAGGTTGGGGAAACAGTAATGAAGGTTGGCTTCATCGGCGTCGGAAACATGGGCGGCCCCATGTGTCGCAATATCATTCGCAACACCAACCACGACGTGGTGGTATTCGACCTCAATCAGGCGGCGATCAAGGCGTGTACGGAGCTGGGAGCCAGTGCCGGCGCATCGGTACAGCAGGTGGCTGCGGATTGCGACGTAGTGTTCACCTCACTGCCAATGCCGCGCAATGTCGAGGAAGTCGCCGCCGGCATTGCTGCCAGCGCCAAGCCCGGCACGGTATATATCGACCTTTCGACCAATTCGCCCGGCACGGCGCGCCGGGTCAACGAGCAGATGCATGCCAAAGGTATCCAGATGCTCGAGGCGCCCGTTTCGGGCGGAGTGCCACGAGCGACCGACGGCACGATCGTCATAATGGTGGGTGGCGACACGGCGCTGTTCGATGCGCAGTTGCCGCTGCTGAAATCCTTCAGCGGCGAGGTGGTGCACGTGGGCGAGGTCGGCATGGGCTCGGTCGCCAAGCTGGTCAACAACATGCTGGCTTTCTGCAATGCAGCAGCAGCGGCCGAAGCACTGACAATCGGCACCATGGCGGGCATCGATCTGCACAAGCTGCAGCAGGTGATCAGCAACGCCAGCGGGAACTCCTCGGCGTTTCGCAACATCTCGGAAAAGGCGTTCAAGCGGGAGTTCGCTGCGACCTTCGCCCTTGACCTGGCGCACAAGGACCTGCGCCTCGCGCTGGAGCTGGCCGATGAGCTAGGGGTGCCGGGGATGATTGCGCCCCAGGTGATGAACCTGATGCGTATCGCGCGTGCCAAGGGAATGGGCGGCGACGACAGCAGCTCGGTCATTCGTGTCTATGAGCAGGCGCTCGGCAAGGAAGTGCGACCCTGACGCATTATGCGCAACTAACCCACTATAGTATGCACATAAACAAACCGCGAGCGGACCGTACCAGGACTTCAGATACTTTTCTAACGCTCGTATGCGTTTATTTGCTTCCATGAGCGGCATGGAACGCCGCAAATGAGACGGGGGCGCAATGGACAGTAGGCCACAAAAAAGGATTCTTGTCGTAGAGGACGATCCGCTTGTTTCCGAGGTGGTGATCGACGCGCTTGATGGGCTCTACGATACCAGTCGCGCCGAGAATTCGGCCGACGCGATGGTGGCGCTGCGGGCGGGGGGCATCGACGCGATGCTGCTCGACTGCACCTTGCCAGGCGGGCTTGACCCGCTGCTTGTGCCGCTGGCGGATGGGCAGGGTATTCCTGTCATCCTAATGTCTGGCCATCCCGACATGATGGAGCGGGTGCCTGGCGCGCAACGGCCGTGTATTCAGAAGCCGTTTAGCCTGACCGCGCTGTTGGCGACGATCGAGAGTGTTGTACCCTCCGCGGGTGCGAGCGCGGCCTGAGGTTGATGGCGCTACGGTTCGAGCAGGTGATGCAGCGCTGATACCAGCGCGCGGGCCGGGAACGGCTTGGCCAGAAACTCTTCAGTCGGCGGCGGACGCTGCAGGCCGCTTACGAACAGCACCTTGAGCTCGGGATGCATCTGTCGTGCGCGACTGGCGAAGGCCACGCCGTCGAGCCGCGGCATCGCTATGTCGGTGACGACGACCGAGATGTCCGGGTGCTCCCGCAGCACCTTCAGGCCTTCCTCGCCGTTCGAGGCTTGGTAGACATGGTCGCATAAGTCTTCCAGTACTTCGGCGACGGTCTCGCGAACCAAGTCGTCGTCGTCAACAACCATACCAATCGGCTGCATGGAATACGTGCTCTTCATTCTGAGGCCGTCAAACGTGTGTCCTATCATACATCACCGAACCGACCAGGTCCCTCTGGCGTTGCTGAACATCGTTTATGGACAAATGAAAATGTCCGCGATCTGTAGACGCTGTAATGCTACCCCCGAGCGATAAGCCCACCGGCGCTGCCGCAAAGCGGGCAATCCGGTGTCCCCTAGGGCAGTGCGACATAGGGCTCGCGTCGCGGGTGGGAAGCGCAGCTCACAACGTCGCATCTCCCAAATCACGTTTTGGCGCGCAGCCTTGGGCTGCCGTCGCCTTCGTAGCGGCTTGGCCAGATCGCCTGTGGCGGCATCCCGATCGCCTCGGCAACCAACTTCTCCATCGCGGGCCACTGCTGCTTCAACGCCTTGCCCGCCGCCGTGGGGTGATAGCCATTTGCGACCGACAATCCCGCCAGATTGTGCCCGCGCTTCTTCAAGGCAGCGAGCACGTCCGCCGGGTGCCAGTCATCCGCTTCCGGCGGCCTGCTCTGGCGGCTGTCCCTTGCATTCATGCCGCATTCTCTCCAGAGAACTATGGTCGATTTGAATCGCCTTGCTTGGCGGAACGTCGTGAAGGCGACCTCTTCCTGGCTCAAAAGTGTCGAGACTTTGAATGGTGCGCGACGGATGTCACGTAGAAGCGAGGCTGCGAGGATCACCCCTGGAGCCGAATATCTTGCCGCGAACGCAGGCGCTTTCATCGCACGCCTGCAGGAAATCGTGCGCCACGGGCCCAGCGCGGATCGGTTGGCCAGGGCCACGGGCGTTTCGCCATCAGCGTTTCGCAAGTGGCTTCGGGGCGATGCGGAGCCAAGTCGCGAGCGCCTGGTCGCGTTGGCCAAGGCTGCCGGAGTTAGCGTGGGATGGCTGGCAAGTGGCGAAGGTCCGACCCCGCGCCTGGGTGGGGGAACTCTAAGCTCGCAATCAGCGTCCGGGCCAGGCGGCATCAGCCAGCGCGACTATCTCCTGTTGCCGAAGCGTCCGGAGTCGGCGGCGGCCGGAGTGGAGTCACCACCGGCAGCGGGGCCCGCCGAATTTATTGCATTGCGGCATGATTGGGTGCGCTCGGAATTTGGCATTGAACCTGATCATCTTTCGCTGGAGACGGCGGTTGGGGAGTCGATGCTGCCGAACATACAGGACGGTGATCTGCTGCTGGTGGACACAACGGAGAACCGGTTCCGCAGCTTTGGGGTTTATGTGCTCGAAATCGCCGGAGAGCGGTTGGTGAAGCGCGTGCAACCGAAGCTTGATGGAAGTCTCACGCTGATCAGCGACAACGCAACTTACGAAACCGAACACCTTCCGCCCACTCAAGCGGGGGACGTAACGGTGGTGGGTCGGGTCATTTGGACGTGCGGCCCGACCCGCGGTTCCCGCTGACCCATCTGTCAGGTCCTGGCGCTTACGGAGCCGTGAGTGCGCCCCCGACTGCCCCGGCCCCGCCGCCGATCAGCGCCCCGGTTGCCGGTTTGCCACCGGTCACTGCCGCGACCCCGGCGCCGGCACCCGCGCCCAACAAGCCGCCGCTCACTGCCCGGGTGCCTGGACTATAGCCGCAGGCGGTGAGCATCAGCAGCATGCTGCTCAATGCCATTCCCAGTCCAATCTTGCGTACCATTCAGAATCTCCTTGCTATCGACACGGAATCATTGCCAACACGCAGGGAATCCGGTGGCCGCAATGCGGCGATCGCGCGGCAACCGTTCAACCTCTTGTTAACTGTAGAGCGCGGGGCTAAGCCCAGCGCCTTCCGCTGATTGTCCGCAGAGGCTGTTGCGATGTTCTCTCGCATGCTCGGCTTCATGTCAGCCGACATGGCCATCGACCTGGGCACTGCCAACACCCTGGTCTATGTCCAGGGTCGCGGCATCGTGCTGGCCGAACCCTCTGTGGTCGCGATCGCCGATGTGCGCGGCAGAAAACAGGTGGTGGCCGTGGGCGAGGAGGCCAAGCAGATGCTGGGCCGTACTCCTGGCTACATCACGGCAAGTCGGCCACTGCGCGACGGGGTCATCGCCGATTTCGAAGTCGCCGAGGAGATGATCAAGCACTTCATCCGCAAGGTGCACAACCGGCGTGGCTT
>JBKPSV010000156.1:0-8306 GCA_046735215.1 Pseudomonadota bacterium
TTGGCGGTCGCTTCACCTCCAAGCGCTGCAGCTACGCGCCGCCACCACCCGGGCAGATCGCCGAGTTCCGCAAGCACTACGGTGCCGACATCTACCCGACAATAAAGGAAGCATGAGGCTCCGGTGACACGCGAACTCGTCTTTCGCACTGCACTCGGCAAATCGCCTCTTGTACGTGCGTTTAAGCAAGGTGCAGTCGACCTGTGCGAGATCGCGCTGACCACGCACGCACAGGCCCGTGCATACGGCAAGCCGATCACGGCGCTGCCCATCGTGCTGTTGCGCGGCCTGCATCACGCTGCCCTCATCTGCCGTCGGGAGTCGCCTTTGCGCGGACCGGCGGATCTGATCGGCAAGCGCATTGGTGTGCGGGCCTGGTCGCAGACCACCGGCGTCTGGGTGCGTGGCATCCTGCAGGACGAATACGATATAGCGCCGGATACGATGACGTGGGTGACCGAAGAGGACGCCCACGTGCAGGAATTCGTCGACCCGCCCTTCGTCCAGCGTATCGCCGCGGGCCAGCAGCTGCCGGCGATGCTGCTCTCCGGCGAGATTGATGCGGGAATTGCCCTGACCATAGATGCCGCGCAGGTACGTCCGGTTATTCCGAATGCTGACGCAGTCGCTGCAGAATGGTCGCGCAAGACCGGTGTCTTCCCGATCAACCATGTCGTGGTGGTGAAGGACGCGTTGCTCGCTGAGCATCCCTGGCTCGCTGACGAACTGATGCGGCTATTCGTCGCGTCGCGGGACAAATCCGGCGAGGCCGTGCCGTACGGCCTCGATGCCAACCGTCCTGCCATCGAGTTGCTAATGCGCTACGCTGCCCAGCAAGGACTTATCCCGCGCGCCTACCGAGTGGAAGAACTGTTCGTAACGTGATGCCCCCGCGTACGCGGGGGCCGCTACCATGTGTGAGGAGGAGCCGATGGCAGACATCCCCCGCCTGAACGGCGCGATCAAAGCGTTGGAGTCCGGCAAACCGACCTTCGTCCCCTTCACCAGCGGCGAGATCAGCAACGCGCTCACCATCAGCGGTGCGCCGTATGACGGCGTGGTGTTCGAGATGGAACACAATCCGTACGACATAAAGGCGCTGCGCGACTGTCTGCAGTACATGCTGAACCGGCGGCAGATTGCCACCTCGGGCAACATCGCGCCCGCGGTGACGCCCTTTGTGCGTATCCCGCCGAATGGCGGCGAGAACAACCAGTGGATCGCCAAGCAGGTATTGGATATCGGCGTCTACGGTATCGTATGGCCGCACGTATCCACGGTCGATGACGCGCGCAACGCCGTGCAGGCCTGCCGCTATCCGCGCCCGCGCGAGGCCAATTACTACGATCCGCCCGGCCAGCGCGGCGATGCACCGCGCACGGCCGCACGCTATTGGGGGCTGACCGATCAGGAATACTACCCACGCGCCGATACCTGGCCGTTGAACCCGCAAGGCGAGATCCTGGTGGTGATCATGTGCGAGGAGAAGCGGGCGATCGCCAATCTGCCGAAGATGCTGGAACAGGTCCCGGGTATTGGCGTTGTGCTGATTGGCGAGGGCGACCTGTCGCAGGACCTCGGCCATCCGCGGCAGTACGAACACCCGACGGTGGCTTCGGCAATCAACGAAATCCTGGCGATCTGCAAGCAATACAACGTGCCATGCGGTCATCCGCATGTGGATGCAAAGAACGTCGAGCAACTGATCGAGCAGGGCTTCCGCTGGCTGATGCCTGGACCTGTGCCGTCATTCACAGCGCTTGAGATCGGGCGGCGCGTCTCTGGCCGGGCGTGACCTTGTCGATCGCTCAACCGCACAGGGCGCCACGATCATTCAATGCGCCACGTCGCCGCTAGCATCTGCCGGCTCCGGCGCGGTTCAAGCGGGATGAACTTGGAGGCATGACGCTCTAAGCGCATGGGCGGTTGCCAGCAACGATGTCCTCCCGCAAGGTCAGGTCACCGCACGCTTGAGAAGAAGCCGTTGAAACCCGTGCCGAGGCGCAATGAGGGAAACGTCGCTCGCTGACAGCATGAAGCTCGTCCGCTGGTGGCTGAGATCGTCGGCCGCCGCAACTATGCTCGCCATTCTCCTGGGCCTGGCGCCCGTCGCACATGCGATCGAGGGCAATCCGCTGCGCCCACCTGACACCTCGAGCCCCCGCGCCACGCTGCAAGGCTTCATCGATTTGACGGACCATATTTACCGCAACGTGACGGGCGCGCTCGAATCCTATCTTGCATCCGAGCGGCTGTATCTCGGAGCCGAAGAGCGCGAGAAACATAGAACCGGCTTCATGCACGCGTCGGATGCCGTTCGCTACCTGGACGTGTCAGACGTTCCCCCCGTGCTGCTGGATACCGTCGCCATGGAGCGGCTCATACAGCTCAAGGAGATCCTTGATCGGATCGATCTTCCCGCTATGACCGACGTTCCGGACCAGCAGCAGATGGCGCAACTGGCGGCGAAACGGTGGCGGCTGCCGAACACCGAAATCGACATCGTTCGGCTCGAGAACGGCCCGCGCGCGGGCGAATATTTGTTCTCGGCATCGACCGTCAACCGACTTCCCGAGTTCTATAAGCTGGTCAAGCATCTGCCCTACAAGCCTGGTCCGGGCGCCACGCTGGACAAACTGTTCCGGACGGCCAGTCAGGACAAGTCAGCTACGGTCTATGACGGCTTCCTGAGTTCGCCCGTCGGGTTGCGATACCTCATTCCTCCTCGCTGGATGTTGGACTTGCCGCGATGGGCCAAGGTCCGCTTCCTCGAGGTAGCCACGTGGCAATGGCTCGGTCTGGGCATCGGCTTGACGGTCGCTGCTGTCATCATCATGGCCGGCAGGTGGATCGGACGTCTCCAAGCCGTCGAAGACCAGGACGTCCCCTCGCAGCGATGGCAGGCTTTGGCGTCGCCGATCGCGGTTATCGTTGTCGCCGGTCTGGTTGTGCCGCTCTTCACCTCGCTGCTGCGAATCGGCGGAACCGTCCGCATGGTCGTCGAATACGGTGCAACGGGCGCGCTGTATCTCGGCGCAACGTGGCTGGCGGTCTCGGTATCGGTCCTGGCGGGCGAACTTCTTGTGGCGTCCGAGCGACTGACGCCCCGCAGCCTGGACAGTCAGTTGATCCGGCTCGGCACGCGCCTGATCGGCTTGATCGCAGCGGCCGCCATTCTGATCCGATGTGGTGATGAATTGGGCTTTCCTGCCTATTCCATCCTCGCCGGGCTAGGAGTCGGTGGCCTCGCCGTCGCACTGGCCGCGCAGAGCACCATCGCCAACCTTATCGGCTCGATGCTGATCGCGCTGGAGAAGCCGTTCCGCGTCGGTCATCTGGTCAGGATCAGCGGCAGCGAAGGAACGGTGGAGGATGTCGGCTTCCGCAGTACCCGCATCCGAACGGCGGACAACACGTTGGTATCCATACCAAGCAGCACCGTCGTAAATACCACAGTGGAAAACCTCACTTCGCGGATCAAGCGTCGTGAGCGCTTCTTCTTGCAGGTCACCTGCGATACGCCGCGCGAGAAACTCGAAGCGGTGATTACCGGCATCCGACAGCTCATCGTCGATCATCCATCGGCAGAGGAGCGGACCTGTGAAGTGCACTTCAACAACTTTGGCGAGAGCAGCCTCGATATACTGGTGATCTTCCATCTGCAGGTAACGACTTACGCGGACGAACTGCGGGAAAGGGAAGCGATACTCCTGGGGATCATGACCCTGCTGGAGGACGCTGGCGTGGAACTCGCGTTCCCTACCCGCACGCTTCACTTGACAGGCGCCGCCGAGAATTCGGCAGCACGGCCAAGAGCCGTCCCGGCTCCGATCGGGTTCGCCTCTCGATCCTGACTGACGCCCCGCGCGCCGTTGCCAGCGGTGCGCCCCTCGCGCAAGGTCGCGCCACTTGCGTCTCCCGAAAGGACCTGCCCATGAACGGCGCCGAGAGCCTCGTCCATTCCCTGCTGAAGAGCGGCGTCGATACGTGCTTTTCCAATCCCGGCACGTCCGAGATGCACTTCGTCGCGGCACTCGACCGCGTGCCCGGCATGCGCTGCGTCCTTGGCCTGTTCGAGGGCGTGGTGACCGGTGCGGCCGACGGCTATGCCCGCATGTCCGGCAAGCCGGCGGCGACGCTGCTGCACTGTGGCCCGGGGCTCGCCAACGGCCTCGCCAACCTGCACAACGCGCGCCGCGCGCAGACGCCGATCGTCAACATCGTCGGCGACCAGGCTACCTATCACCGCGCCAACGATGCCCCGCTCACCGCCGACACCGAGGGCTGGGCACGCGGCGCCTCCGCCTGGGTGCGCACCGCCTCCTCATCGGCCACCGTCGGCGCCGATGCCGCGGTCGCAGTGCAGGCCGCGCGCACCCATCCGGGCCAGATCGCCACGCTGATCCTGCCGTCCGACACCTCCTGGGATGAAGGCGGCGTCATTGCCGATCCGGTGCCGGTGCCGCCGAAGCCCCAGTCCGATCCGGCGCAGATTCGCAACGCGGCCGAGATCCTGCGCCGCGGCCAGCCGACGCTGATCGTGCTGGGCGGCGAAGCAGTCCGCGCCGATGCGCTGGAGAACGCGCATCGCATTGCCGCCGCCACAGGTGCGCGGCTGATCGCACAGGGTGCCAACGCGCGCATCTCGCGTGGCCGGGGCCGCGTTCCTGTGGACCGCATTCCCTATGTGGTCGACGTCGCGGTCAAGGCGCTGGCAGGGACAAGGCACGTCATCCTGTGCGGGCTGCGCAAGCCGGTGACCTTCTTCGCCTATCCCGGCAAGCCGACCACGCCGATCCCGGCCGACGCCGACCTCCATGTGCTTGCCCGAGCCGATCAGGACGCGGCGGAGGCCTTGGCGCGGTTGGCTGACGAACTGTCGGCACCGCGCGTCGCGATCCCTGATCCGGGTCCACGGCCGGAACCGCAGCGAGGGGCACTGACGCCAGAATCGGTTGCCGCCACGCTCTCGGCGCTTATGCCGAAGGAGGCGGTGATCACCGACGAAGCGGTCACGTACGGGCGCGGCTTCTTCCCGTTCACCTACGCAGCACCGCCGCATGACTGGCTGAACTCAACCGGCGGCGCGATAGGCTGCGGCCCGCCGCTCGCCACCGGTGCCGCGGTCGGCGCACCAGGGCGACGCGTCATTGCGCTGCAGGCGGACGGCTCGGCGATGTACACGCTGCAGGCGCTGTGGACCCAGGCACGCGAGCGCCTGGATGTCACGAGCGTGCTGCTGTCCAACCGCAAGTATCAGATCCTGCTTGGCGAACTGGCCAACGTCGGCGCCAACCCGGGCCGTACGGCGCTGGACATGCTGGACCTCGGTAACCCCGACCTCGACTGGACCAAATTGGCCAACGGCATGGGGGTAGAGGCAGCGCGGGCCGACAGTTGCGAGCGCTTCGCCGACCTGTTCGTGCAGGCCAACAGCCGCAAGGGACCGTTCCTGATCGAACTCATGATCTGAACTCGCATAACGCGCGGTGACAGCCACCGTAGAACGGCGCGGCTGCTCCGATTGAGCGAAAACGCAAGAAGGTTCGCATGTAGGGGCAAACAACATCATGCCGCTAGATCCACAGATCCGAGTGCTCTTCGGCGGCGGAGAGACGCTCCCCTCTCTGCCCGTATCGGTGGAGGGAATGCGGGAATTCTACCGAGCTCGCGAACTACCGGGTCAAAAGATTGGCCAGGTTGCGTCCGTTGCTGATCGAAGCATCTCTGGTCCTGAAGGTCCGCTGGCTGTTCGGATCTATAAGCCCTTTGGAAGGGGACCGTTCCCTCTGGTCCTTGCATTTCATGGGGGCGGTTGGGTCGCCGGCAACCTCGACAGCTACGATGCAAGTGCTCGCAACCTATGTGCGGGTGTGTCCGCGGTTGTCGCGTCGGTAGATTATCGTCTTGCCCCGGAATTCCCTTTCCCCGCTGCGTCTGACGACTGCTTAGCCGCTCTAGGTTGGGCGGCCGAGCATGCTGCGGAACTCGACGCTGATGCGACGAGGATTGCCGTTGCAGGCGACAGCGCGGGAGGCAACTTGGCCGCGGTAACCGCATTACGTAGCCGGGATGAAAGAGGGCCTCGGCTGATGGGACAGCTGCTCATCTACCCGGTCATGGCCCATCCTGCGCGCGGCAGGCGCTCCTACGAGGAGAACGCGGAGGGCTATCTGCTGACGCGCGAAGTCATGGAGTTCTTTTGGTCGAGCTATCTGGGTCTGCCGGATCAAGCGCGGAACGCTTATGTCGCCCCGTTAGAGGCCACCGACCTAAACGGCCTGCCGCCCTCAATGATCATCACGGCGGAATTTGACCCATTGCGGGACGAGGGAGAGGAATATGGCCGCCGGCTTCGAGAGGCGGGCGTGCCGACGGACGTCCGCCGCTTCAACGGCATGATCCACGGCTTCTTCAATTTGACGGGGATCGTTGATGGGGCCGACGACGCGCTGGGCGAGGCGTGCTCTTGGCTTCGGCACATATTATCGACCTAGACCGCGGCCCACGTTGGCGGGCGGTACCCCAGCGGGAGTTGCTAGCACAGGCCTGGGAAGAGGTGGCTTGTGCCGAAATAACCTGAAGGGCAGGGTGATGAGGCGCAAGAATGCCCCCGGTGATCCATGGAATTCGACGAAATCATCGTTGGAGCCGGCTCCTCGGGGGCGGTGCTCGCGGCGAGGCTCTCGGAAGACAGCCGCCGCCGCGTATTGCTGATCGAAGCCGGACCCGACTATCCAGGGATCGATCTCGTTCCGATCACCCTTCTCAACAGTCGCCAGAATCCACAGGACCACGATTGGGGTTTCACCGCGGAAATGGTTGGGGGCCGGACCGTTCCGTATGCGCGTGGCAAGGTTACCGGCGGGTCGTCAAGCACGAATGCCTGCCTCGCGCTACGTGGCACTCCCGCCGACTATGACGAATGGAAGGCAGTCGGAAATTCCGAGTGGAGTTGGGAAACAGTGCTGCCGGTGCTGATACGCATCGAAGATGACCCTGGCGCCAGCGGTGAATTTCATGGCCTCGGCGGCCCAGTGCCGGTTCGCAGATATACGAACGCCGAACTGTGGCCGTTCCACGCGGCGTCTCTGGCCGCCTGTCGGGCGTTGGGCTTTCCATTGACGAACGATCACAACCACCCTGAGGCAACGGGTGTCGGGTCTGGCCAATGGAACATCGACGCGAACCGCACGCGCATCTCCACCGCGATCGGCTACCTTTTGCCTGCACGGGAGAGGCCCAATCTGGCGATCCAGGCAGACTGTCTGGTCGATCGTGTTGTCTTCGATGGCCGCCGGGCTGTGGGCGTCGAGGTCGTCCAGAACGACGTTCGGCAGACCGTTTCTGGGCGTCGCATCACGTTGAGCGCCGGTGCCGTTGGCTCTCCCTCGATCTTGCTGCGTTCCGGAGTCGGCCCGGCCGAAGAGATCAAGGCCATCGGGATCGAACCGAAACTGTCGCTACGTGGAGTCGGCAGGAACCTGGTGGACCATGCGATGGTGCGGCTAGGCTGGAATGCCGTACCCGGCCCTGTCGACGAGTCCGCGCAATGTTTTCAGGTGGTGATGCGCTACACCGCACCCGGTTCTCAGGTCGTCAACGATATGCAGGTCGTGCCGAGCCAGGTGCCAGCTCAACCGCTGCTAAAGCTCTCGGCGGCGCTGATGAAGCCGTTATCTCGTGGGACGCTGCGGTTACATTCGGCGGATGCGCATCAGCAACCTGATATCCGGCTCAATCTCGCCTCCGATCCGGAGGATGCCCGGCGCTTGCGGGAGGCCGTCCGGCTGTTGACCGCATTGGTCCGGACGCCACAACTCGCGGCTCTCGGCTCGGAAAACATTGTCTTCGACAACGGCGATGCTGTTCGCGCGTCGGAGCTTGCAGACCTTGCCGCGCGAGACGAGTGGGCGGATGCCTACGTCCAACGTTCTGTGATTCACTATGTTCACCCCGTGGGCACCGCGCGCATGGGGCCTGTACACGACCCTGATTCCGTCGTGGACCAGCATGGGCGTGTGCACGGCCTCGCAGGCCTCAGAGTTGCCGATGCCTCAATCATGCCCACGATCCCGCGCGCCAACACCCACCTGACCTGCGTCATGATCGGCGAACGCGTGGCGGAATGGATGCGGGTCCAAGCCGATTGATATCACTCTGCTCGCTAGAGCATGATCGTCTGAGATTGACTCCTGATTTGGGGGTTCCGGCGCGGATGTAAATTTGATTCAAGCTGCTGGCTGGAATGGAGGCCAGCCATGCATGGGGCGTCCGTATTCTCTGGATCTACGTCAACGTGTGGT
>JBKPSV010000157.1:0-4317 GCA_046735215.1 Pseudomonadota bacterium
TCGCCCGGGCACCGGCTGAACTCGGGGCCGTTTGGCACGATGGGCGTCGGCCTTCCGTTCGGCGTCGGCGCCAAGGTCGCATGTCCCGACAAGCAGGTGATCGTCGTGCACGGCGACGGCTCGATGGGCATGAACGCGATGGAGATCGACACGGCGATCCGCCACAAGATCCCGCTGCTCATCGTGATCAGCCTGAACGGCGGCTGGACCGGCGATCCGAACCGCGAGAAGCCTGGCCGCGACCTGGGCTATATGCGCTACGACAAGATGTGCGAGGCGTTCGGAGGCTACGGCGAATACGTCACCAAGCCCGAGGACATCCGCCCGGCTCTGGAGCGCGCGCAGGCCAAGGTGGACGAGGGCGGCGTGGCGCTGGTCAACGTGCGCACCGACTATCGCGCCCGTTATGGCGGTGTCCGCTTCTCCGACTATTCGACCTGACGGCTTTCACTTCCCCCCGTGCTGGCGCGGGGGACCTCACCTATGGGGCCTTGCCAGGCGCGGCTTGCGCATGCGCGAGGAGCTCTGTCACGGCATATGTCATCATGACCCCGAATGGTCCTGCAACCTGCACTACGTGGACGCAATGGCGCGGACCGGGCGCAAATCCGGCGGACAAAGAAAGCATCCAGTATTGGGCCGAGGGCTACATCTCGGGACTGGCGGCGGGAACCCGCCACGACGTGCTGGGACAGTTTCAGCTGCGGGACCTCAGCGCCTGGCTCGATCGCTATTGTGCGGCCAATCCGCAAACAAAGCTGCCGCTGGCGCTGAATGCGCTGGGGCGTGAAATGCTCGCGCATCCAGGAGGGAAGCTGTGATGGCACAGATGCGATCAGTTGTCGTCGGCAGGTTCCTGCCACTTGGGACCGCTTTGACGCTGGCGGTCGCGCTGACCAGTTGCGCTTCGGGGCCGCTTGGCAGCCACGGCGTGGATTACATACCGGCGTTCGAAACAGGACCACAAGGCGGCGGCCGTTAACAGTGGCAGGCCCATCTACCTTACCCGAGGGTCCCGACCGGTTCGAGGTCAGGGTGACCGCAGACAGCCACTTCGGCTGGATCCGTACCCGGCTCAGCGTGGAACGCACATTGATGGCTTGGATGCGGACGGGTACCGCACTTATCGGATTCGGCTTTGCTATCGTGCAGTATCTTGATCGCCTGCAGCATATCTCCGGCGCCAATCCCGCCTATCTGCCGACCGCACCGCGCTATCTTGGGTTGTCGATGATCGCGGCCGGGGTCCTGGGCCTGCTGATTTCGATCTGGCAGTATCACTGGACAGTTCGCTACTTGTGGCAGGACTCGTTTGCTCCCATAGCCGGCCTGAAACGGGAGGGAATGCAGTCCGCGGCGTTGGGCGTCGCCGTTCTGCTTGTCGGTGTCGGTCTGTTCGCATTCTTCGCCGTGCTGCTGCGCCTGGGATAGTCACAGCGCCCGAGTCAACATCTGAATGTCGCCACTCGACCAACAGAAGGAGAGCAAGATGCCGGACGACAAGAAGCCAAACATCCTTGTCATTTGGGGCGATGATATCGGTATCTCGAATCTCAGCTGCTATTCGCACGGGGTCATGGGCTATCGAACACCCAACATCGACCGCATCGCCAGGGAAGGCATGATGTTCACCGACTCTTACGGAGAACAGTCCTGTACGGCGGGACGTTCGTCGTTCATTACGGGCCAGAGCGTCTATCGCACCGGGCTTTCCAAGGTCGGTATCCCGGGCGCGCCGGTCGGGATGAATGAGCGCATCGTGACGATTGCGGCCTGTCTCAAGAACCAAGGCTACGCGACTGGCCAGTTCGGCAAGAACCACCTTGGTGATCTCAACCACATGCTGCCGACCAACCATGGCTTCGATGAGTTCTTCGGCAACCTCTACCACCTCAACGCCGAGGAAGAGCCTGAACTACCCGACTATCCCAACGAGAAGGACTTCCCCAACTTCCACAAGACGTTCGGACCGCGCGGAGTGATCCATTCCTGGGCCACTGAGAATGACGATCCAACCGAAGAGCCGCGCTGGGGCAGGGTCGGCAAGCAGAGAATTACCGATACCGGTCCGTTGACCAGGAAACGCATGGAAACCTGCGATGACGAATTTGTCGCCGCTACCAAGGATTTCATCAAACGCCAGAACGAGGCGGGCAAGCCATTCTTCGTCTGGCTGAACACCACGCATATGCATCTTTTCACCCACCCCAAGCCCGAGAGCAAAGGGCAGGCAGGTCGCTGGCAGTCGCCATATCACGACACGATGATCGACCACGACAAGAACATTGGTCAGATGCTCGACTATCTCGATGAACTCGGTCTCAGCGACAACACCTTCGTCATGTACTCGACCGACAACGGGCCGCATATGAACTCGTGGCCTGATGCCGCGATGACGCCGTTCCGCAGCGAGAAGAATACCAATTGGGAGGGCGCATTTCGGGTGCCGATGCTGGTGCGCTGGCCGGGCAAGATTGCGGCGGGTCAGGTGTCAAACGAGATCGTTCAACACCACGACTGGCTGCCAACTTTTCTTGCCATAGCCGGCGATACGGACGTGGTTGAGAAGCTCAAGACCGGCTACCAGGCGATCGGACGCACCTACAAGAACCATATCGACGGCTATAATCTTCTGCCCTATCTGACCGGCACGGCGAAGGAGAGTCCGCGTAAGCTGTTCGTGTATCTTAGTGACGACGGTGACGTGCTCGGACTGCGATACGACAACTGGAAGGTCGTATTCATGGAGCAGCGCCGTCAGGGCACGCTGGAGCTCTGGTTCGAGCCGTTCATCCGGCTCAGGGGGCCGAAATTCTTCAACCTGCGCACCGACCCTTACGAACGCGCCGACCAGACATCGAATACCTATTGGCAATGGTTCCTCGAGCACGTCCCCATTCTATACGGCGCGCAAGCGCTCGCGGCTCAGTGGGCGGCAACGTTCAAGGAATTCCCGCCGATTCAGAAGCCAAATACCTTCACGATCGATGATGCGCTGAAAATGATGCACGAAGGCGCGGCCGGAATGCACTGATCACGTGCGGGCGGCCGGCGCGAGCGGGCCGCCCGAAGTCCAGCGACCAGGGGAACTCAGATAGGCTCCCGATGCAGTTCATAGCCCAGGCAGGACAGCCCGCCAGCCACCCGAGCGAGCTGTTCGCCGATATGGTCCTGATCCCAGGCGGCGCCTTCTGGATGGGTTCCGACAACCACTATCCGGAAGAGGCGCCCACACATCGTGTCAGCGTTGCTCCGTTCAGGATCGATCGCACGCCGGTCACCAACCGGCAGTTCAAGCAATTCGTGGCAGCGACGGGCTATGTGACGGTTGCGGAAATCGCACCCGACCCGAAGGATTATCCAGGCGCACTGCCGCACATGCTGAAGGCCGGCTCGTTGGTGTTCACGCCGCCGTCGCACGCGGTTGACCTGCGCGATTGGTCGCAATGGTGGCGGTTCGCGTTCGGTGCCGACTGGCGGCACCCACTTGGTCGCGGAGAGCGGCGGCTGCTGGATGAGCATCCGGTGGTTCACATCGCGTATCAGGATGCCGAGGCATACGCTGCCTGGGCCGGCAAACAACTTCCGACGGAAGCCGAATGGGAGTTCGCCGCGCGCGCCGGGCTGGATGGTGCCGAGTTTGCCTGGGGCGACGATTTGACGCCTGGCGGCCGTCACATGGCGAACACGTGGCAAGGCGAGTTTCCGCGGCAGAACCTCGCAACCGATGGGTATCAGCGCACTTCGCCTGTCACCGCGTTTCCTCCCAACGCCTATGGCGTGTACGACATGATCGCAATGTGTGGGAATGGACCACGGATTGGTTCTCGCCACGCCACAGCGCCGATGCTCCGAAAGCCTGCTGCATCCCGGAGAACCCGCGCGGCGCAGGCGAGACGGACAGCTACGACCCGCGCACACCGTCGCTGCGTATTCCACGCAAGGTGGTCAAAGGCGGGTCGCATCTGTGCGCTCCCAATTACTGCCGCCGCTATCGGCCTGCCGCGCGCCATGCGCAGCAGATCGACACGGGCATGAGCCATATCGGCTTTCGCTGTGTCGTCAGAGATTGAGCGGCGCCAGCGAGAAACTGTCCGCCGATGGATTGGCACATTGTCACCGAGGCAAATGACACCCTCGACGGCATGATAGGCTGGAACGGCATACAGGAGTGTCAGGGGAGGCAATCGTGAGTGGTCAACATACGAAATTGGCCCACAAGGCGGCCGAAGAGTTCAAGGCAATGCTGGCACTTGCCGCTTACCTGTACGTCGGACTTGGTGCCCTATTGCTGGAGCGGACTGCACTGCTGCACGC
>JBKPSV010000158.1:0-11231 GCA_046735215.1 Pseudomonadota bacterium
CCACACGTTGACGTAGATCCAGAGAATACGGACGCCCCATGCATGGCTGGCCTCCATTCCAGCCAGCAGCTTGAATCAAATTTACATCCGCGCCGGAACCCCCAAATCAGGAGTCAATCTCAGACGATCATGCTCTAGTCGTGCAACTCGCCGAGACGCGGCCAACGATACACCGAGGCCGCTTTGCGGATGAGAGACGTTGCCAGTGTCGTGCCGTTGTCCGAGTTGGCCATGACAACAATGCCCTGTCCCGTCGCGGGGAAGATCAGCATATAGCCCTGATAGCCGACATTCTGTCCGCGCTTCATCAGCACGAGTGACCGACCCGACCCACTGACCGCAGCACCTAGCCCGTAGGGACCATTGTCCTGCCGCTTCAGCATTTCGCGGGCCATGGCCTGGCTGAGCAGCGCGTCGGCCTTGCCCTTGTAGGACCTGGAAATGCCGATCAGCAGCCGAGCAAGATCGGTCGGCGTTGACCATAGTCCTCCCGCTGCCATCTCCGGCATGGCACGCCAGTCGCCCGGCAGCTCGGCCCCGCTCGACAGATGACCGGTCGCCATTTGCTGGCCGGGTGTTGGAGGACGCTGCCCGAAGAAGCTGTCGTTCATCCCGAGGGGTTGCAGGACGAGTTCCCTTACAAGCTCGGGAAAAGGCTGGCGGGTTACGTCCTGGAGCAACGCCTGGACGATCTCGTAGCCGCCACCCGAATACGTATAGCCCCTTCCAGGTGTTCGGATGACCCGCACCGGCGGAGAATTGGCCGGCGGGGACCCATCAAGGATCTGGACCAGGCTCGGGAGCGTTGCACCGGGGCGATAGCCCACGAAACCCGGGACATTGATCCCGGCGGTCATGCTGAGCAGCCCTCGCAAGGTTACGGGGTGCCGACGGGTCAGCGAGGTCCGGGGGACGTGCCAGGACGTCAACGCGGCGTTGACGTCGCGATCGAGCGCGAGCCGCCCTTGCTCCACCAACCGCAGCGCCGCGACCGCCGCGACGGTCTTGGACATGGAACCGGCCTGGTAGGCGGTCCGCGTCGACGCATCGCCATCGCTGTACGCTGCCGTCGCTTCGATGCGGTCCTCGCTGATGATCGCCATGCTGACGGATGGTATCTTGAGGATCCGCAGCGCCTGCGTCAGCGTCACACGCCGCGACGGCTCTCCGGGCGGCTGCATGTCGAGGCTGGTTTCGAGCGGCGTCGCTTCCGATGCCGGCCGCGACTGGGCGGCAGAGCCACCATTCGCCAGCAGCCAGATGAACATGCTTGCAAGCGCGATCCACAGCGGGCCCCGTGCTCGTGGCCGGCCTAATTGCTGGGTGGACGTCACCACTCAGCGGCGGTGCGCACGCTCGCCAACATCTCCAGGTGCCGTTCGTGATCGCCCGCGAAGCGCAATATCAGGTCCGTGGCGCCGGCCTTGGCATAGCTGTCGATCCACTGCGTCGCCTCCCCGAGCGGACCGGAATACACCGCCTGCCGCTCGCGCAGCACTTGGGCTGGGGCGCCATAGTAGCCCTGCAGGAATGCATCCATTCGGGCCGCCGCACGCGCGGCATCGTCATCGACGGAAAGCGTGAGATACATCGCCGCCGAAAGTTGCGCCGGATCGCGTCCCGCTGCGCGGGCCGTTGTCTGGATGTCGGCCAACTGGCGGGCAAATGTGCCGGCATCGGGTGCATTGGGAAACCAGCCGTCAAACCATTTTCCCACGCGCTCCAGGCTCGCAGCCGTGTTGCCACCGATCCAGATAGGTGGGCCGCCAGCACGATGTGGCTGTGGCGCCAGTATGCCATGCAACACTGGCCATCGGCCCTCCCAATCCACAGCTTCGCCCCGCCACAGCGCACGGCACAGTCGCAACCCTTCCATCATTCGTCCGACGCGTTTCTCGAAAGGCACGCCACAGGCGGCGAACTCAGCGCGAATGTTGGGCACATCGCGAGCGATGCCGACGCCCAGAATGAAGCGCCCCTCGGATACCTGGTCCAAAGTCGCCACCTGGTGCGCGAGCAGCACCGGGTTGCGCAGCGCCGGCAGCAGAACCGCGGTGCCGAGCATAACCCGCGGCACCCGCGCCGCGACGGCGGCAAGCAGCGTCAGCGGATCGTGCCGCGGCCGCGCCAGCACAGAGTCACCGACCCAGACTGAATCGTATCCCAGCGCCTGTGCCTGCTCTGCCAGGGTCAGCAGCGAGGTCGCATCGTGCCGGCCCTCCATGATCTGCTCACGGGTGGGCAGCAGGTATCCGATCTTCGGCGGCATGCACTTGCCTCTCGCTGACGCGCCAGCCTAGCGCGATGACGAGAGTCGCCGAAACCGCGGCGGGTCAGGAGATTCGACTTCTCCCAGCCAGAAACTGTTCCAGCGCCGCCAGGTCGGCATCGAGTCCAAGGCGAAACGCCTGGTCCCTGGGCTTGCCCCCCACGAAGCCAAGTTTCGCGTCCAGCCGCCCCTCAACCAGGGTTACATTGGCCCAGCCGATAATATCGTAGCCCCGAAGAAGAGGCATTGCGTAATAGCCAAACCGCCGTTGTTCGGGCTTGGTGTAGGCTTCGAACCGATAGTCCCAACCCCATAGATGCTCGAACCGCCGCCGCTCCCAGACAATCGGATCGAACGGTGCCAGCAGCCGTACAGCGTCCGGATCGCCGCGCCGGTTCGCGGCCCCTGCCGACCAGTAGTAACGCAGACCGTCAACCTCGCCGCTCTCCAGTTCGCCTGAGGCAACCAGCGCGGCAAGCGCCGGTCGCCATCCGCCAAGACCGGGAGCGCCACGTCCGAGCAGGCCGAAAGTGCTCGCCAGTCCTGCTTCGGCGATCGGCGCGAGGATGCCGACCACCAGCCGCACGATGCGGCGTGTTCTCTCGTCGGGCGACAGCTGCACCTCCAGAGGCGCCGCCGCTTCATACAGACGGATGCCGTCGCGTCGCCCGGATACGCGGAGCAGTCCATGATAATGCAAGCTTTGCAGCGCCCGGGTCGTGGCCTTGGAAAACCCGCCCCAGCCGTTCACCGCGCGGTCGCGTCCGAACTGATCAGCGAGGTCGGCGGGATGTGTCGATCCACGCTCACGCACGAAGGCCAGAACGCGCGTCGCGAACTCGTCCGATACGCCCCATCTCTCGGTCACGGCCCTCGGATGCAGCAGCCGATATGTCTCGCGCGGCATGAAGCCGTAGGCGTAGAGGAAGTCCTCTTCCAGCCCGAGCCTGGCGAAACGCCGCTCCAGATCGCCCACGCGATATCCGGCAACGCGATGCCGCAGGATCAGGTCCTGCGCCCTGGCGGGTGCCCGGATCGGATCGGCCTGGACAAAGCCTGCGCTCGCGATCGCGCGCGCCAGCGTCGTCGCCGGCTGCAGCGAATTCACCACCGCCTGGCGGCGGAGGTTCGCAAGGGTGAGCCTGGAGGGCATCGCTCGCTCAGCGCGCCGGCATGACCTCGTGCAGGCGCTCGGGTGGACGGCACAGCCGCACGCCTCGCGGTCCCACGACGACCGGGCGTTCGAGCAGAACCGGATGCGCTACGATAGCGTCGATCAACTCCTCGTCGGACTTTGTCGGATCACCAAGGCCGAGTTCGTCGTACGGTGTGCCGCGGCGGCGCAGCAGCTGGCGCGGTGTCATGTCCATACTGCTCAGCAGGCCGAGCAGCTCCTGCCGTGTCGGTGGCGTCTTCAGATATTCGATCACGCGCGGCTCCATGCCGGTCTCCCGGATCATGCCGAGAACCTTGCGCGACGTGGAGCAGGCAGGGTTGTGGTAGATCGTCACCTTGGGTGTGGCACGCGCCATCGGTGGCCTCCGTTTTCGTGAATGATACGGCGGCCTGGCCCTTCACGAAATGCGAATCATCCCCATGATCCGCCTGGCAAAGACCCAAAGGGGGAGAAGCGCATGCTTGCACGTTTGCTTGGAATTGCGGTGGCGACCAGCCTTTGTGCGGGTGCCGTCATGGCGCAGAACGCGCCACCCACGCGCATTCGCGGCACCATCGCCGCACTGAACGGCCAGACCCTCAGCGTCGACACGCGCGAAGGCTCGAAGGTAGACATCCTGCTGAACGATAATCTCACGGTGTCGACCGTGCAGCGGTTCGATCTGGCCGACGTCAAGCCAGGCAGCTACGTCGGCATAGCGACCAGGACCGGCGCCGACGGTCAGCGGGACGCACTTGAGGTGCTGGTGTTCCCCGAGGCGATGCGGGGCGCCGGCGAAGGACACTATGCGTGGGACCTCGAGCCAGGCAGCATGATGACGAATGGCACCGTGAACGGCACGGTCGATGCGAAGTCAGGCCGCCAGTTGAGCGTGTCCTACAAGGACGGCAGCCAGACGATCGTCGTGCCGCCCAGCGCGCCAGTCGTGACGTTCGCGCCCGCCGAGAAGTCGGATCTCAAGCCTGGTGCAAAGGTGATGTTCGGCGCGACCAAGAATGCCGAGGGCAAGCTCGCGGCCAGCCGTGTCACCGTCGAGACCAACGGCGTGGCGCCGCCGATGTAGCTAGCTGTGGCGAATCCAAGCGGCGAGTCGAACACACCTGCGCGCAGCAAGTTTGTCCCTGCCCTCGCGTGGCGGCTCGCTGATATTCTCTCGTGCACGGAATCGCTGTGCGCGTAGGCTGCACGGTCATTGCGCGGATCGCGAACGAAGCGTGGCGGGATGAAGCAATCTCGGGGCCAGACGCCTACCTGACGCGAGATTGCTTCCCCTCGTATCCGGCGCCGGCTGAGCCCGTCGCGCCGCCCTTAGTTGTTTGCACCTTCGTTGGGATTGGCCGGGAACAGCGACGTCGCGCCCTTCTGGCCAGCCGCAAACTCATAGACCGGCGTTGCCTGCTGAACCTGTTGGACCGGCGCCACTGTGGCCTGACCCTGCGGCTTCATCATCTCTTCGAATTGAGACCATCCGCCGGGACTGTCGGCATTGGCAACACCTACCAGACTGAACAACACCAACCCGGCTACCACTGCTACTCGTTGCATGTCTCGCACCCCCTTATTCAACGAGGGGAACGTACTGGAGCATCGCTCAGTCAGGTATGAATGGCTTCATGGTCCCGACATAAATGCCGCCGCAGGTTCTTCTGTTGCCATTGGCCTCCCGGCAGCTCCGCGAGACATGGAGGATTGCGGTGTCACGGAGCGGGTGAAGGGAATCGAACCCTCGTATGCAGCTTGGGAAGCTGCCGTTCTACCATTGAACTACACCCGCCTGGGTACCGTAATTACCGCGGAGAGCCAGGCTGACGCAATTGGCAGCGGAGTGGCGCCCCTACTTCCGGTTGAGCTAAGACTGCTTTGTTCGACTGACTGATCTGGGGCTTGCAATGCCTGGTTCGTTCCGAGCCGACGTGATGTTGCCAGCGCTTTGGACCGACCGCCCTGATTGGTTGACGCAACTGCGTGCGCTTGGCGCCACGGGACACATCGACCAAACGGAAGCCGATCAACTGGCGCATTTCGCCGAGCACGGCTGGTTGCTGATGCCGCGCGCGATCGGGCCGGAGCTGATCGATGCGTTCGTCGCCGATATCCATAACCTGCACCAGCATCCTGGCTATTATGCCACCACGGACTTCCACGGCGGGCGGCAGCAGAAGCTGAACGGCAACCAGCCCGATGGGCTGGAGAGCATCTACGATCTCTACGTCAATCTGCAGACATCTCGTCAGGTCTGCATGCACCCACGGATCACCCGGTTCCTGGGCCTGGTGTTCCAGTCCAAGGTCCTGGCGTTCCAGCAGCTGCTGTTCCAGGTGACGAACGGGCATCAGTGGCACCAGGACCCTGCCTATGTGGTCGTCGATACACCGACCTTTCTGGTGGCGACCTGGATAGCGCTGCAGGATATTCAGGAGGGCAGCGGCGAACTCGCCTATTACGATCAAAGCCATCGGCTGCCGCATTACATCTTCAGCAATGGCACCAAGCACAGCGACGGCGATACGCCGAACTACTCGCGTGAAGTGGAGGAGGCCTGCCAGCTGCGTCAGCTGGCGCATCATCGTCTCTTGGCGAAGAAGGGCGACGTGTTCTTCTGGGCAGCAGACCTGGTGCATCGCAGTCATCCAATGTCGCTGCCGCTGGGCACGCCGCGCCTGTCGTGCGTAACGCACTATTGTCCCGCCACCTCGATGCCGCACTGGTTCGCGGAGCCGGATAAGCGGGGCATCGAGCCGTATTGGGCTGTCGGAGGCTTTGCCAGCTCGTTCTACAAACTGCCCAACCTCAGCACGATGGTGCGGCCGGTGCCGCGCTGGGAGTTCTACAATTAGCTGATCTCCCGAGCCGGTCGTCGATGTCGCTTGATCAGAAGTCCGGCCAGCGACGAGTGCGATAGGCTTCCTGCTCGGGCGTCAGCACGCGTGGACCATCGCTGACCTCGGGTGCACGGTTCGGCATGGCCGCCGGATCGCGCCAGCAGTCGACCACACCAAGACTGCGGGTGCAGTATGGTGGCGAATCGGGCGGTGGGTCGATCGGACGGCAATAGCTCTTGCCCTGCTCCATCCGCACGATGGAGCAATCCCTGCCGGTGACTGCGGAATACACCGCATCCAGCGGGCTGCGCTGAATGACCGCAATGCTGCCGACGGTCACCCCCACGCCGACGGTCGCCGCCTGCTCGGGAGTAATGCCGCAACCGGCCAGCAGAACCAGAAGCATTGGCACAAGTCGCATGGCATCAGTCTGCGCCCGCCAGGTAAATCGCTGGTTTGCAAGGCGTTTGCCGCTGCGCGGGAGCATCGCTATGGTCCGCCGCCGCTGGACGGGCAGCGAATCGCGGGAGCGCACGTGGTCGATATTTTCGACGAGGTCGAGGAAGAACTGCGCGCGGAACGGGCGCAGCAGCTGCTCAAGCGCTACGCCGGGCTGATCCTGGCAGTCGCCGTGCTGATCGTGGGCGCTGCGGCGGGATGGCAGGGCTGGCGATGGTATGAGGCACGACAGGACCGGGCGGCCGCAGCCCAGTATCTCGGAGCGATGACACTGGCGGACGCCGCGCCGACTGGCAGCAACGAGGCGACCCGAGCGGCTGCCATCGCGGCGTTTGCCTCGGTTGCCGCAGAAGGGCCGGGCGGATACGCGACCCTGGCGCGACTTCGCGAGGCGGCGCTGAAGGCGGATGCAGGTGACCTGCAGGGCGCGACTGCATTGTGGGACCAGGTGGCAGGCGACTCGGCGGTCGATCCGCTGCTGCGCGATCTGGCAAGCCTGCTTTGGGCGCAAAATCAAATTGACCAGGGTGATCCGGCACTGATCGAGGCGCGGCTGAAGCCGCTGGCCGCCGCAGGCAATCCCTGGCACGCGATGGCCGAAGAACAGCTTGCACTGCTGGATCTGCGGCAGGGCAAGAAGGAACAGGCACGCACCACATTGCAGCATCTGGCGCAGGACGCCACGGCACCAAGCGGGGTCCGCGGCAGGGCGAGCGGGTTGCTGGCGCGGCTGGGCGGGTAGCGCGCGATGGCATGGATGCGTGGCGCGACGCGACGCTCGGCACTGCTTGCGCCACTGGCGCTTGCTGGTTGTGGGCTGTGGGACGATTGGTTCGGCAGCCGCAAGACGCCACTGCCGGGCAAACGAGAACGTATCCTGGGTGCCCGTCGCGCCCTGGAGGTCGATGAGGGCACGCCCAAGGTCGAATTGCCCCAGGCGGTACGCAATGCCGCCTGGCCTCAGGCGGGGGGGAATCCGGCCCATTTCATGGGTCATCTTGCGGCGAGCGACCGTCTGACCGAAGCGTGGAGCGCCAGTATCGGCGCCGGCGGTGGCTATCGTCGCAAGATCATGGCGCAGCCTGTCGTGGCAGATGGGATCGTCTATGTCATGGACTCCAAGGCCGTGGTCTCGGCCTTCGACATGGCCCGCGGCAGCCGGGTGTGGCGGACCGATACGAAGGACGAGGACGATGACAGCACCAATGTCGGCGGCGGGCTGACGCTCGACCAAGGCACGCTCTACGCGGTCAATGGCCTGGCCGAGCTGGTGGCACTCGATGCTGCGAAGGGCACTGTCCGCTGGCGCAGCAGGTTCGGTGCGCCGACGCGATCCGCGCCGACGGTCGTCGAAGGCAGACTGTTCGTGACGACGATCGAGGACCGACTGCTTGCGCTGGCGGCCGATGATGGCCGGCAGCTGTGGTCGCACCAGGCCGCCAATCCCACGACCAGCATCCTGGGGCGGCCGGCGCCGGCCTATTCGACGGGGCTCGTCGTGGGAGGCTTCGGCTCCGGCGAGCTGGCGACAATGCGCGCCGACAGCGGCAGCGTTGTCTGGACCGACACGCTGGCGACCGCGGTCCGCAGCGGCAGTCTGGCGGACTTCCCGGCAATTCGCGGTCTGCCGGTGATCGGCGACGGTAGAGTCTATGCCATGAGCCTTGGCGGACTGACGGTGGCGATCGATTTGCCCACCGGTCGCCGCCTATGGGAGCGCGAGGCCGCCGGCGAGGACAGCCCCTGGGCCACTGGGTCTTGGCTCTTCATCATCTCGCTTGAACAGAAGATGGCCGCGCTCAACCGGGACGGCGGTCGCGTCTCCTGGGTTACGCAACTGCCGCGCTGGAAAAACCCGGAAAAGGAAGAGGACCCCATTACCTGGTATGGCCCGCTGCTGGTGAGCGACCGCCTCGTGGTCGCCGGCACGAATCATGAAGCGCTTGCCGTCAGTCCCTACACCGGGGAAATCCTGGGTCGGCAAGAGCTGTCCGGGGCAGCCTCGCTGGGGCCGATCGTGGCGGATGGCACCGTCTTCGTGGTGACCGACGACGGCAGGCTGCTGGCGCTGCGCTGAGCTGAGCGCGATGATCAGAGGCGGGATCGTCGAAGATCTGAATCGCGCGAGCAGAGATTGAGCACGATGCTGCCTCTGGTGGTCATTGCCGGTCGCCCGAATGTGGGCAAGAGCAGTCTGTTCAATCGCCTGGTCGGGCGGCGACTCGCCCTGGTGGCCGACACCCCGGGGGTGACACGAGACCGCAAAGAGGCCGAGGCACTGCTGCGCGGCCGTCGCGTACGGCTGATCGATACGGCGGGGCTGGAGGAGGCAGCACCAGAATCGCTGACCGGTCGGATGGCCGAGGGTGCTTCCGCAGCCACCGCTGGTGCAGACCTCGTGCTCTTCATAGTCGATGCGCGGGACGGCATCACCCCGGCCGATCGGCACTATGCGCGCTGGTTGCATCGGCTGGGACGACCGGTGGTGGTGGTGGCCAACAAGGCGGAGGGCCGATCGACGCAATCCGCGGTATTGGATGCGTTTGAGCTTGGTTTCGACGAGCCGGTTGCTGTCTCGGCCGAGCACGGCGAGGGCATCTCGAACCTGATGGCAGACATCGCCTCGCGGCTGCCAGAGGCGACAGACGAAGGGACCGAACACACCCGGCCGCTGAAGCTTGCCATCGTCGGACGGCCGAACGCGGGCAAGTCCACGCTGCTGAACCGCCTGGTGGGCGAGGAGCGGATGCTGACGGGGCCGGAGCCGGGACTGACCCGCGATGCCGTGTCCGTCATGCTGAACGACGGTGAAAACCCGATTGAACTCGTGGATACCGCAGGCCTGCGTCGTAAAGCGCGCATCGAGGCGCCACTGGAAAGGCTCGCCGTCGGGGCGGCGATCGGAGCGCTGAAGCTAGCCGAGGTGGTGGTACTGGTGGTCGATGCGACCGAAGGCCTGCATGACCAGGACCTGCAGATTGCACAGCTGATCGAGCGAGAAGGACGCGCCGGCGTGCTGGCGCTGAACAAGTGGGACGCGGTGGCGGAGCGCTCCAAGGCACGTCGCGCCATCAGCGATCGGTTGGAGACCAGCCTGGCGCAATCCCGCGGCTTGCCGGTCGTGCCGCTCTCTGCGCTGACCGGGTCCGGTGTGGATCAGTTGCTGCCCGCGGTGAGGCAGGCACACGCGGTGTGGAACACCAGGGTGCCGACCGCCGAACTCAATCGCTGGTTCGAGCATGCACTGACACGGCACCCGCCGCCCTTGATCAAGGGGCGGCGATTGAAGCTGCGCTATGTCACCCAGGCCAAGGCGCGGCCGCCAACCTTCGTCGTATTCGGCACGCGCGCCGAGCAATTGCCGGAGGACTATCAGCGCTACCTGGCGAATAGCCTGCGTGAAACCTTCGACCTGCCAGGCACACCCATCCGCCTGCAGTTGCGCGGGACACGGAACCCTTACGCGGACCGCTGAGGGGTGGAGGCCTTTTGGCTCGCTCTGCTGGCCCGCGCCGCGGTCAGCGCTGGTGTGTTGTCACCGCCACGGTGGCAGCCGAGGCCGCCGGCCCATTCTGGGGCGGCCTGATCGTGTCGCTGCCGATCGGCGCCGGCCCCGCCTATGCGATGCTGGCGCTGCAGCACGACGACGCATTCATCGCAGCGAGCGCGCTGGGCAGCTTTGTCGTGAATGCCGCGACTTTCATCTTCCTCGCGGCACTGGCGCTGCTGGCGACGCGTGTCCGCTGGGGAGGGGCTTTGGCCGGTGCACTGGTCTGCCGGGCGATTGCCGCACTGCTGATCCGCTGCGTCGATTGGGACGTTCTGGGCGCGATCGCGCTCAATATCGGTGTCATACTGGCCAGCCTGGCCGCCACGCGTTCGGTGCAGCACAACACGGGAACGCCGCGACGCCCGATGCGGCGACGCTGGTTCGAGCTGCCGGTACGCGCGGTGATGGTAGGCGCGTTGGTGGGCGCGGTGGTCACCGCCAGTCGCGCACTCGGGCCGACGCTGACCGGAATGGCAGCGGTGTTTCCGGTGGCGTTCACCAGCTTTGCGCTGCTGATTCTGCCGCGCGTCGGCGGCGACGTTGCCGCAGCGATCATGGTCAGCGCGCTGCGCGCCATGCCGGGCTTCGCGCTCGCACTGCTTGCACTTCATTTGGCCGCCGTGCCGTTGGGCGTCGGCGCCGCTCTGGCAGTCGCGCTGATCCCGTCGCTGTTGTGGTCAGCGATGCTGATGCTGCTGGCGCTTTCCAGGCACTAGAGCATGATCGCTTTAGGTTGATGGATAACCGGCATTGACGAGGTAGTTGGCGCACTCGGCCGGAGTGAACTGCTTGAGAAGTCGACCAATGCCTCGCCAAGTGGCCGTCACGGATCGCGCTGCGGCCTTCCGCAACAGCGTCTTGAGCTTGGCGAACACCTGCTCAATTGGATTGAGATCGGGGCTATACGGCGGCAGGAAGAACAGCTTGGCGCCAGCGGCTCGGATGGCGCGACGG
>JBKPSV010000159.1:0-9469 GCA_046735215.1 Pseudomonadota bacterium
CCGGCATGGGAGCCGTTGCTGATCCTGACCGGTGCGGGGCGCTCGCACGATCTGGAGGCCGAAGCGCTGGATCCGCTGTGCCGCGCGATGCAATCGGCGGCTGCACGGCTATCCGAGAGCGTCCGATTGCTGCGCCTCGAATGACGACAGTGACATCATCTCAAGGAGGACAACATGGTTGCCTCGCAGACGATCGCCGATAGGTCAAAAGCTGGAACGCACGCGGATTTCGACGCCATCGTCATCGGCGCAGGCGTCTCAGGCCTTTACCAACTCTACCGACTGCGCGAGCTCGGGCTGACGGTGCGGGTATTTGAAGCCGGCACCGGCGTTGGCGGCACCTGGTACTGGAACCGCTACCCGGGCGCCCGGTTCGATTCCGAAAGCTGGACCTACGGCTATTCGTTCTCGCAGGAACTGCTCGACGAGTGGGATTGGGAGGAGCACTTCGCCGGTCAGGCAGAGACGGAGCGCTACCTGAACCACGTCGCCGACAAGTTCGATCTGCGCCGCGATATCCAGTTCAAGAGCCGCGTCACGACCGCGCACTACCACGAGAATACCCGTAGTTGGGAAATCACCCTGGAAGATGGTCGGCGCTACACCGCCCGCTTCCTGATCACTGCGGTTGGCGTGCTGTCGGCCGCAACGTTGCCGAACATCCCTGGGGTCAAGAGTTTCCAGGGTCCGTCGTTCCATACCCATTATTGGCCGAAGGAGCCGGTCAGCTTCGTCGGCAAGCGGGTCGCGGTGATCGGTACGGGTGCCACTGGCATCCAAACGATCACCGAAGTGGCGAAGACCGCCGGGCACATGACCGTGTTCCAGCGCACGCCGCAATGGGCCGCGCCGCTGCACAACGCCAAAATCACCAAGGAGGAAATGGACGGTATCCGTGCCAACTACTCGGATATTTTCGCGCGCTGCCAGGAGACCTTCGGCTGCTTCATCCACACGACCGACCCCCGCTCCGCGCTCGAGGTTCCCGAGGCAGAGCGTGAGGCATTCTGGGAGAGGCTGTATGGCGAGCCCGGGTTCGGCATTTGGATGGGCAACTTCCGCGACATCCTGGTCGATCGGCAGGCCAACCGCCTGATCTCCGACTTTGTCGCACGCAAGACGCGCGAACGGGTCAAGGACCCGGTCGTGGCGGAGCGGCTGATCCCAAAAACCTACGGCTTCGGCACGCGCCGCGTACCGCTCGAGAGCGGCTATTTCGAGGTCTACAATCAACCCAATGTCGAGCTGGTCGATCTCACCGAGACGCCGATCGAGCGCATCACCCCGACCGGCATCAAGACCAGCGCGCGCGAATACGAGTTCGACATGATTATCTATGCCACGGGGTTCGACGCGATCACCGGCGCCTTTGATCGCATCGACATTCGCGGCGTCGACCATGTTTCGCTCAAGGACAAGTGGAAGGATGGGCCGCAGACCTTCCTCGGCATCATGGTCGACGACTTCCCCAACATGTTGATGGTGATGGGCCCGCATGCCGGGCTCGGCAACTTCCCGCGCGCCGCCGAGTACAGCGCCGACTGGGTTACCGGCCTGATCCGCTTTGCCCGTGACCGCGGCCTGACCCGCATCGAGGCCACCGCTGAGGGTTCGGTCGCCTGGACAGATCATGTCATCGAGACGAGCGAGGGACTGCTGTTCGCCGAAGTCGACTCATGGATGACCGGCATCAATCGCAACGTCGAGGGGAAGCAGGTCCGCCGGATCATGCGGTATAGCGGCGGCCATCCCAAGTTCCGTGAGCGCTGCGAGGCGGTGATCGCCGACGGGTATCGGGAATTGGCGCTGGCTTAATCGTCAGCAAAAGCAACGGAGGGTTCGATGGACGTCGGCATGATGATGGGGTTCAACAGCTATGGCTGGGACAACTGTTCCGACCAGCGCGTGTGGGACGAGGAAATCCGCCTTGCGCGGCTCGCCGCCGATCTCGGCTTCGACTGTCTGTGGTCGGCCGAACATCACTTCAACGACTACTCGTTCGTCCCCGACAACCTTCAGCTTATGAGCTACCTGGCGGCGGCGTGCCCGAATATCGATCTGGGCACCGCCGCGGTCATCGTCCCTTGGCACGACCCGCTGCGGGTCGCAGAACAGGCCTCCGTACTGGACCTGCTGAGCAAGGGCCGGTTGCGCCTGGGTCTCGGCCGTGGCCTGGCGCGGCGTGAATTCGCCGCGTTTCGCATGAGCATGGACGAATCGCGCGAGCGCTTCGACGAGGCGGCGCCGATGATCGTCAACGCGCTGAAGACCGGGTTTATCGAAGGCGACGGCAAATTCTACAAGCAACCACGGATCGAAATCCGCCCGCGGCCGCAGCATTCATTTGATGGGCGCATCTACGCGGTGGCGTCGAGCGAGGATTCCGTTGTGTCCGCCGCCAAGCTTGGCGCGCACATAGTGATGTTTGCCGACCGGCCTTGGGAAATGCGGCTACCGGTCATCGAGCGTGGGCGCGAACTTCACCGTCAGTTCCACGGGACGACACCGCCGCACATCATGCTGACGGAGTTCGTCGTGTGCGGCCACGACCTCGCCGCATGCGAGGAAGAGGCCAGGCAGTACCAGGGCAAATTCGTCGAAAGTAATTTTTATCACTACGAATTCCTCGGCGAACACTTCAAGACTGTGAAGGGCTACGACGCCTACCAGCAGAAAGCCGAAATCGCCCGCAAGGGGGGCCTGGAAGGCGCGGTCAACGGCTTTATGCAGGCCGCGAGCTGGGGCACGCCTGACAAGATACTGCGGGCTCGAAAAGCGGCGAGAACTGCTCGGTGATTTCGAGGTCAATGTCGCCTTCCGCTTTGGCGGCACGCCCTACGAGGTGTCGGAACGCGGGCTGAAGCTCTTCGCCAAGGAGGTGTTGCCGGTGCTCAAGGCGCAGGCGTCAGCCGAGGTGAAAGTGGCGGCTGAATAAGTAACTTCATGTGGAGCGCTGACATGCCGGAAGGTACTTCAGGCGTCGGACGAGTTGATGCGATCATCGTAGGAGCCGGCGTCGGCGGGCTCTACGCAATCCACCGCCTCCGCAAGCTCGGCCTCAGAGTGCGCGCCTTCGAGGCCGGCGATGGAGTCGGCGGCACCTGGTATTGGAACCGCTATCCGGGGTGCCGCTGCGACGTCGAAAGCCTGGAATACTCGTATGCCTTCTCTGACGAGTTGCAGCAGGAATGGCATTGGCCCGAACGCTACGGCACGCAGCCCGAAATCCTGCGCTACATCAACCACGTTGCCGACCGCTTCGATCTGCGCCGCGACATCGAGTTCAACACCCGGGTCAAAGAAGCCGTCTTCGACAGCAAGACGGATCTGTGGACTGTAACGACGGACAAGGGCCGTGTTGCGACTGCGCGCTACTGCATCATGGCGACGGGCAATCTGTCCACGCCACGCAAGCCGAATATTGCTGGTTTGGGCAGCTTCAAGGGGAAGTGGTATCACACCGGCCTGTGGCCGCATGAGGGGGTCGATTTCACTGGATTGCGCGTAGGGGTGATCGGTACGGGCTCATCCGGCGTCCAGTCGATCCCAATCATCGCCAGGCAGGCGAAGCATCTTTACGTGTTCCAGCGGACGGCCAATTTCAGTCTGCCCGCTCGCAACGTGCCCATGGATGCCGACAAGGAGCGCATGCACAAAGCTGAGTATCCGGCGCGCCGGCGCGCAGCCTTCGACACGCCGTTTGGGATCGCGGGGCACCCGCCGCCGGTGAAGTCCGCGCTCGAAGCGACTGAAGAAGAGCGACAGCACGCATACGAGGCGAAATGGGCCGACGGCGGAAGCATCAGTTTTCTCTATTCATACACGGATCTTCTGGTGAACAAGGAGTCAAACGACACCGCATCGGAGTTTGTCCGCCAGAAGATCCGCATCACGGTCAATGATCCCAACACAGCCGAACTGCTGTGCCCCAACCACCATCCGATCGGTACTAAGCGGCTCATCCTCGATACCGACTATTATGAGACTTATAATCGCGACAACGTGACCCTGGTCGATATCCGCAGCAAGCCAATCCAAGAAGTCACGGCCACGGGGTTGCGCACTGGTGATGCCGAGTATGCGCTCGATGCGATCGTGTTTGCGACCGGGTTTGATGCGATGACCGGCGCGATGAAGGAAATCGACATCCACACCGATACAGGGCTTTCGATACAGGCAAAGTGGGAAGGCGGGCCACGCACCTACCTCGGGATCATGATGGCCGGCTTCCCCAACCTGTTCATGATAACCGGTCCCCAAAGCCCTGGTGTCAAAAGCCAGATGATCTTGGCGTGCGAGCAGCACGTGGATTGGATCGCGGATTGCCTCCAGTATCTGCGCGACCACGGCCTGACGCGCATCGAAGCGGAGCAGGATGCAGAGAATGCCTGGGTGCAGCACAACAACGAAGTTGCTGATCGCACCCTCTATCCGTTGGCCAATTCCTGGTATGTGGGCGCCAATGTCCCGGGCAAGCCCCGTGTCTTCATGCCGTATGTCGGCGGCGTCACCGCTTATAAGAAGAAGTGCGATGAGGTTGCCGCCAAAGGCTACGAGGGTTTTCGATTAAGTGCCATTACCGAGGAACAGCCGTTAGCGGCGAATTGACGGCGAGAAGCAGCTCACGGGGAGACGAAAGCGCAGCCAATCGCGGCGATACAGCTGCGCTAAGGGCGTTTTGAACTGCCGAGGTCAGGGTGCGCCGATGTTCGTCACCTGTTGGGCGCTGTGATGCAGCTGAGCACGGAACGAGTGTCAGCCCCCTGAATGTGGATGCGCGGGCGCGACCGTCATGCTGAACGCTGGAGCGGATCTTACCGTCCAGACCACCCGCTCTTGCGGGGTTCAGTTATCGAGTGTTGACGACTGCACACGTCTCGTTGAAGCGGCACGGTACCAATTGTTGGGCAATGGTGGGCGCACAAGGATTCGAACCTTGGACCCGCTGATTATTGCGTCACCAGGAATCCCCGTCCCCTCTCAATCCTCTCGGTGTTGAGGGTGTTGGCGAAGGCGGTGCGGTTGCTCCACCCGCGGTCATTGCGAATGCAATCTCCGACGCGCTTGTCGTGTTCCGCGCGGAGTTCAATGCAACCCCCATCGAGCCTGAGCACATCGTCAATGCTATAGCAGAAGGCGATGATCTGAAGCAGAAGAGATCCGTCTCGCTTCTTCCTGATCCCGAATGGGCCGACGTCGAAGAGCACGCCCCAAAATCCTGGCCAACAAGATTAAGCCCGCGTTCATCAAGCTCATCGAGGACGGCAAATTCGTCCCCAAAGCCCGTAACGCCTGGGACAAGGTGTTGTTCGGGCCGGTCGCGGCGAGCTTGCGCAGGATGGTAGAGTGCGCGACGGCCACGAGTGCCGCCGTGTCCACGGCGTCGCCGATCAGCGGCTTCAGCACCGGATACGCGCCGAGCCTTCCTCGATCGCAGATCAGGCCGTGGTTTCGTCCTTAGCGGCAGCACCGCAGCGAGACTCAGCCGCGGGCAACGTCCAAACCATTCCCCTCCTCGTGCAAGCCAGGCTTGCCGTCGAACGTCATGATCAGTGCCCAGAACCACTTGCCGGGCGACATATCGCCGACCTCGAAGGCGGTCTCTAGGATTTCGATGAAGCCGGGGTCCGGATTGGAGACCTCGCTGAGCACGACTTCGTGGGATTGCCGCTGCGGGCCAGTCAGAAGCACGGAGGTTTTCACAGAGCCAGAATGGGCGTTCTTGGGCGACTTGCTGAACTCCCAGTTGCCTTTCAGGGTGAACTTGCCCGCGCCGTCCAGAGTGACGGCGGCCTCGTAATGAGCGATATCGACATCGGCTGAAGTGCCCTTGACCGAGTCTTGTGCGACTGACGTAACTTTGCCGAGCGACATCTGGATCCGCGACTTGAAGCGGTCTCCGCCGAGTTCGCTGTCGAGCACGCCCTCCACTTCGAACGTGCCGACGGGCGTGTCTTTCCCCATTTGCTCTCGGAACTTGTCGATGACGATATCGTGCAAATTGCCCTGAGCGGTCGGCGTTTTGCGGACTGGCTTGCCGAGCACGCTGCTGAAGGTCTTCGAGTGGCCGTCTGGTGCAGTGACCGTTATGGTCGCCTTGCCGTCCTCGGCAGGCTGATCCCCCGTCGAAACGACAGAGCAGAGCAGCTGATCTTTGCTTTCGACATACAAGCACCCGCCATCCGCCACATACCAGCGCGCCTCCTTACCTGACTCGTGGTACGTGTGCGGCGTGCGGCCGTCGGTCTTCGACTCCTCAGGCGCGGTTCCCCGCAGCGAGGCCCAGGTCTGGTTGCCGATGATGCCATCGTCGTGCAGGCCGTTCTTTCGTTGATAGGCGTGGACCGCCTTCTCCATCTTCGCGCCGAAGTCTCCATCGACGGTAAGCCCGGCATTGTCGAGATCGTTCAGAAGTTCCTGTGCATACTCCACCCAGCCGTCGGTCTGCTTGTCGCCACGATACAGCGTGGGCGCGCGCGCTCCGGGCGGCGGACGCGGAGTCGGACCCGGCGGTGTCGGACTCGGCCCTGGCGGTTGCGGACCCGGGGGATGCGGACCAGGCCCCGGCGGCTGAGGACCCGGTCCCGGCGGCGTCGGACCCGGTTGCGGATTCTGGGCCGCCTTCTTCATCGCCTCCAATTGGTTCTTTGCGATCGCAATGGAGGTGTTGATCGTCGTCAGATCAGCATGCGCCTTGGTGACAATGCCTTTGAGCGTATCCAGCAATTTTCTGTAGATCTCGTGCTCGACGACGAGACCGGTCAGGAACGCTGCCGGCAGGGCGAGCGTCAAGCCCCCTGCCAAACCGCCCAGAAGGGCACCGAAAATCGTGGTGTTCAGGTCGCTCTCCGCGCCGCGGGTCGCTTGACGGGCGTCCGCGCGGGCCTGCTTGCAGATGGCGGCTCGTTGCGCCTCCATCTGCTTGATGTCGAACTCCTTTTGCGTAATGTCCTTGGCCAGCGTGCTTTGATCGATTGTCGGCGGAAAGTTCGGAACCGGATCGGGATCGGTTTTCGTGAACGACTCGAGGTTGTTGAGTTCGTCGATGACGCCACCCGGGTTGGCCGTCTGCTTGCTGACCACCGCAGCCAATTGGGATTGAACGGACTTCGATAGGTCTGCGTTGACCGCCGCCTCGTCGGGAGAATGGCCGGTCTCGGAATCCGCTGGCGAAGGGTCCTTGTGTGGGGCGTTTTTGGAGTGCGGCTTTGGTTTTGGGGATCCGGCCGTCCCGCGGCGGGCTGCTACGGGCGGCGCTCCCGCGCTTTCGTAAGATGTCGCGTCGGCACCTCCAGATGGATCCTTCGGAGCGACTACGCCTGCGACGCTTGCGTTGAGCTTGGCGACCAAGTCGGCGGGCATGCCAAGCGCCAAAAGGAAGTCGTTCTGCTCCTGCGTGGCCATTGGACTTTTGTCCTCCCCAAAGAAAGCACAGGCACGGGTAACATATCGCCAATCCTGGCCCGCGTGTCCGAAGCATTTCATACCCGATTTTCGGCAAGCACGGCGGCGGCTACGACGACGATCCACGTTTCGTGCCCATGACCTGACGCTCTGACGTAATGGCGCCATGCCGCCTAATACGTCGCCCCGCGGCTCACGTGCTTCGAGCGGATGACCACGGATGGCTGCCGGAGCCAAGGCCGGTCCTCGGTCATCGTGCCTTCGACGGCGGGAACGCCGCGGTCATGATTAATGACGACGAGGTAGAACGGCTGCTTAGCTCTCTCTGTGTTTACCCGAGGTGTTACCCGCGAGGATCAAATCAACTGCTGACTAGCACTTAACTATTTGATACAATTGGTGGGCGCACAAGGACTCGAACCTTGGACCCGCTGATTAAGAGTCTCCGGGGGCTAACTCCGCCAGTTTACGCTAACCTCCGCTGTGTCCCTCAAACTGGAGAAAGTTCTGCAAACAACGCCTTTCTGACCTCCGCGCCATTTCGTAACGTCCCGCTTGCCTACGCACCTTATGTCCTGTCAATGTCCTGTTAGCCAATCAGCCGGATAGCGACGAGACAAAATGCAGACCAGCAGCGAAGGTCCCACCAAGATCACCAAGGCCGTCATCGATGCGGCATGGCGCCGGCGCCAGCCCGGCAGCCGTCTGATCATCCGCGACAGGGACTGCCGCGGCCTTGCTCTGATCGTAAACTCCTCGTCGATGGCATGGAGCTACGCCTACCGTCCACGTGGGTCAGACCCCCTGACGGGACGGCGGTGGCCAAACAGGTCTTTGACGCTCGGCAACCCAAGCACGCATTCGCCGGATGATGCGCGACTCGAGGCAAATCGGGTCAAGGGGCAAGCCGCCGCCGGCGGCGATCCAGTCGCCGAACGCAAGGCCGCCGCCGAAGTAGCGCAGCGCAACCGCGGCAACTCGCTCGGCCGACTGGCGGACAACTATGAGCGAGACTTGCCGAAACGACCGAAGCTGCGCGGCGCTGGTCTGCCGTCGCAGGGTTACATCGCCGATGAACTGGCACAGGTCCGGCTGGCGTTGGAGGCGATGCACGCCAAGCAGATGCCCGCAGTCGCCTTAACGCCGTCCGATATTCGGAAACTGCTGGCGAGCACTGCCAGCGCACGCGCTCGCTTCGGTGCTTTGTCTCGCTTCTTGGACTGGTGCCAGGACGCCGGGCACGTCCAGGCTAACCCCTGCCTCCTTATCTCCCGTAGTCGTCGCCCAAAGGCACCTCAGGCGCGCTCCCACTATCTGACTCCGATCGACCTCGGCCGGCTCTGGCGTGCAGCTGAGCAACTGGATGAGCCTGTGTGGCGCGACCTCGCGCGATTCTTGATCGCGGTGCCGTGCCGACGTGGTGAAGCAGCAAATCTCGACTGGTCGCACGTGGATCTCACGTCAGCAGAATGGCGACAGCCCGGCCGGCTGACCAAGAACCGCGACCCACACCGGCTGCATTTGCACTCCATTGCACTCCAGGTCCTACGTGCCCGCCGCGACGCAACAAGCGGCAAGGGATTGGTGTTCCCCGCGCCGAGGTCTGGTGGTGTGGTGGACACATTCAGCGATATCAAGACGGCGCTAATGGAAGCAACTGGGCTAGACAGTGCCGCACCGACCGGCTGGACCTGGCACGACTTCCGCCGCTCGTTCGCCACCGCGCTGGGCGAAGCGGGCATCCCCGAGGCTGTTGCCGATGCCATTCTGAATCACCGCCAATCGGCAACGCGCGGTGGCGTGCTTGGTGTGTATCAGCGTGCAAGTCGTTGGCCGGAGCAGGTGCGGGCGATGCAGCTCTGGGGGCGGTTGCTGGAGGACGCGCTGGAGCGAAACGAGTGATGCGGAGAATCGCGGTCCTCACCAGTGCCGACTGACCGACGCATCCGCACCGGGCCAAGTGACGTGGTATAGGACCTGCGGGCGCGGCTAGGTTTGGCCGCCGAACGCCTCGTCTCCACCGGGGTAGCCGCGCCTTCCCTTTCCGTGGAGGTCGGCGTCGTGG
>JBKPSV010000160.1:0-7260 GCA_046735215.1 Pseudomonadota bacterium
CGCAAGAGCGAGCAGCTTCGATCGTCGGTAATACAAGTGGCAATCCATGTCCCAGGTGAAGCCGATGCCGCCATGCGTCTGGATGTTCTCCTTCGATGCGAGAGAAAATGCCTCGGTCGCCGACACGCGCGCCGTCGCGGCGGCCAACGACAGTTCTGCGGCATCGGCCGACAAGGCCCATGCACCATAGAAGGCGTTCGACCGGGCCAGTTCGGTCGCGACATATACATCAGCAAGCTTATGCTTGATAGCCTGGAAAGATCCGATCGGCCGTCCGAACGCGTAACGCTCCAGCGCATAATTGCGCGCCATCTCCAGCGCCGCATCCGCCCCGCCCACCTGCTCGAACGCAACCAGAACTGCCGCGCGCTCCAGCAGTCGGAGCACCACCGGCCAACCCGCTTCGCCACTCAGCGGTTCGACGTCGGCGCCATTGAAATCGACCCGCGCATGATCACGAGTGGGATCGATCGTGCTGAGCCTGTGTCTGCTCACATTGTTCGCCGTCAGGTCAGCGAGATACAAGGCGATTTCACCATCCTCGTCGCGCGCCGCAACGATGGCCTGATCCGCAATACCGCCATCGGTCACCGGCCATTTGCTGCCAGTCAGCCGGCCACCAACACATTGCGCCTGCACTGCGCGGGCATGCGGATTTCCGTTGCCTTCGGTCAATGCAAAGCAGCCGATCGTCGAACCATCGGCAAGCAGCGGCAACAACCGTCGCTTTTGCGTCTCGCTGCCGGCGAGCAATACGGCCTCGCTCGCAAGATAGGCCGAGGATGCAAATGGCACAGGAGCCAGCGCGCGGCCGAGTTCCTCTGCCAGTACGCACAATCCCTCGTAGCCCAGTCCAGTGCCGCCATATTGCTCCGGAATGGCGGCGCCAAGCCAGCCCATCTCTGCCATCGCGCACCACAAGTGCGACGCGTAGGTTTCGCGAGCTTCCAGCACGCCACGCACCACCGAGCGCGGCGAACGCTCGGCCAGAAATCGCCGCGCCTGATCACGGAGCTGCTTCAGGTCGTCCGAGAAGTCAAAATTCATTGCACCCCCTAACCGGGTGAGCCTACCGCGACATGCTCGTACTGACCACGTGCCACCCACGGTGGATGCCGCGCCCCCTGGCGGACAGCGATAAAGGCGTCATCAAGAGACAAGTTGTCTGGCGCAACTTAGCCTTCATGCCTAAAGCGACCGCGATCCCGGCCACAACAGCCTTTCGACACGGCGTGCATCTCGGCGTTGGGTCCTCAGCTTGAAGAAGAATATCGACCACATCCACCGGTCGCTGCACCAGGCTGCACATCCATTTTGCACCCAATTACACCGGAGTGTTGCATGTGACACAGGCCATAAATCGCTGTGCCGCTGCGTTGTGGCTGGCAACTCGAGTTGCATCGTCTATGCGGTTGGCGACGAAGTCCGAACATAGTTGCCAAGGCCCAGCGTCCCCGCGAGTCGCTGATCGCTGGTATCAATGACAGGCGTCCGACCTCGCGGTGCAAGCATTCATTTTGTACTACACGCTCCAAAGCACGCTATGGTCGCGCGACTTCGGGCGCGTTTCGCCAGTGTAAACATCCAGGATCATTCGCAAGCGACATCGAGTGTCGATGCTGATCAAAAGACTGTTGCAAAGCCGATGCGACGACTCGCGTTGTTGTGATTAGCAGCGGAATCTATGCAACTTGCGGTAGTTCATCTTTCTTGCTTAGGCTAGTAAAGGTTTTAGATCATATTCCGGTAACGGGGCGATGCCGAGAGGACGGGACCCAGCCTACTTGATGGCCCAGGCAGCAAAATGCAGGCGCCTGGCCCGCAATACACTGGATGAGATGGCCGCGCGCGAGCTGCTCGCACTTGCGATCGAACTCGAGACTGAGGCCAATTGCGACGACACGGTGTCCCCCGATCAATCCGGTGGGTTCACGGTGCAAGCCTTTCAGCCCATAGAGTGGCCTCTTCCCTTTGAGCGGCAGAAAATTGCCAGATAAGGCAAGGTCGCGCGTCCTACGGTGATCGTGTGCGGGATCCGCCGCGTTCTATAGGTCCGGATCGGCGCCGGTCCGACGTGGAGAGGCGGCTAGCTTTTCCTTGCCTTCCTGATACGCCAGGTGGCGTGGCCCAGCAGGAATCTCACGGCTGGTAACCGGGCAGAAAGTGGTGTGCGCACAGAATGGCCCCGTTACGAACCTCTGCTTACTCCAGAATTGCCCTACTGGCCCTGCATGCCGTTGATCGCCACAAGAATCGAACCGCAACGGGTAACGCGGATCTTCCTGGATTGCCGGGATGCCCCGCCTGATCCCGCCGACCGCCTCCGAATCGAGCGGGCGATCGAGGATTCAGCGGCCTTGGCCGAGTCCACGGAAGAAGCGCTCAGCCAGCATGAGACACTCGGCGGTTCGACCGTCCGGTCAAGCCCCCTGGAAGACGCCTCTAGATACAATGAAGCACCGGCCTGGCTCCGGCGCGCCTTCAAGCTCACGGGGGGCGAAGATGCCAAGCCTCGCTCTCCGACGACTGGGGTGGTTGTCTGCTCGCAGACGGGCACCAACCCGCCGCCAACGGCGGCTCAAACGCATAGAGAAGAATGACCATGCCACCCCTGCCTGCACCCCCCGAATCGCCGTTCAGCAAGTCCGTCTCAGCGCTCGCCTTCAGCATGGCCGATCACAAGGTGCTGTGCGCGTTCCGGAACCGGCTCCGCCGGAAGGCAATCTGGGCGGTGATAACCCCGCTGCACCACGAGCTCGCCGAGGCGCTGGAGGTCTACCGACCCTACGAGGCTCCGGAAAAAGCTGAACCGACCTGGACCATTTGGCGAAGCGCGGCGGGCGTTTGGGTCATGGACAAAGAGTGTGGCCCTTTGGGCGAACCTGCCTCTCTGACCGAGGCGGTCGAGATCGTCGAAGCTATCCTGAAGATCGAGATGCACAACGCTATTCGTGCAATCCCAAAGGCATGCCCACCCGCACTGCCGAAAAAGTTCTGCTGTGATGAGGAGTGTGCCTGAGCGCGCGTGCGCCGAACACGACCATGGAACTCATTGTCCTTCCCGAGCCTGGCAACGACTCCGCGATGATGCATACGCGCGGTTCCGAATTGCTACGATAGCCAAACTTATGTTTGCATCGGTATCGTTATGAACACGCTTCACACATCCAACGATAAAGTTCGCGCCGTGATGATGCAACGTTCTGCACTGCGACAGATGACCTGCGAGCAGTTGCTGCACCTCGGCATGAGCCAGGTCGTCTACTTAAAATCCGGTATATGTGATGGCGAGACGCTCTTCATGCTCTACGGTGCAGACGGCATTCCCATTGTAGCGACGGACGATGTGGATGTCGCAATAGAAGCCGCAGCTGATCGCGGTTTGCACTTCGTTAACTTGCACTGACGCGATCCTTGCCTGGGGCGGGGTACATCGCCGTCAGGACGCGCTGCGGCCCCGGAGACCATCCCCGGGGGCCCTTCAGCCGACCAGAAGCAGACCAACGAGCAGCCTCGCCGCCGCAGCAACAACAAGATGCCATCCAGGTGCCTGATCGGCGCTGAAGTCCTTCACAGTCCGTGCTGCGCCGTGGTCTGCCGCTTGCGCAGCGCATGGGCGCCGAGCAACAGCATGGCGCTCAGCGCGATCGTCAACGTCGACACTGCGGCAATGGTCGGATCGATCGCGAAGCGCAGATCGTCCCACATGCGACGCGGCAAGGTGATCGCGCTCGAACCCGACAGGAACAACGTGACGATCAGCTCGTCGAACGAGGTAACGAAGGCGAACAGCGCGCCCACCAGAATTCCGGGAAGGATCAGCGGCAGAGTGATCTGGCGAAACGTCCCGCGCGGGGTGGCGCCAAGGCTCATAGCCGCCTGCTCCAGCCGGGGATCGAGACCGGCGAGGCTGACGCTGACGCTCGTGACGACGAAGGGAACTGCCAGGCAGGTGTGCGCGAGCACCAGGCCCAGCGCCGTGCCGACCAGCCGGTAGGTCGCGAACACGTAATAGATGCCGATTGCCACCACGATCCCCGGTACGATCAGCGGTGACAGGATCAGCGAGCCGATGGCGGCTCGCACTGCTCCGGTCAGAAGCCGCAGACCGAGCGCGGCGAGTGTGCCCAGGATCGTCGCCACCACAACCACCGAGGCGGCGACAGCGACGCTGAGCCAGGTCGCGTCGAGCCATTCCCGGCTACCCAGATAGGCGCGATACCAACGAAGGCCGAACGCGGGGGGCGGGAAGGTCAGATAGCTCGCCGACGAAAACGACAAAGCAACGACAATGACGATCGGCAGCGCAAGGAAGACCAACGCAAGGCTCCAACACAGGGTGAACAACCATCGGCCGATCATGTGCAATTCCGGACGTCCGCCCGGTGCTCGATCTTGATGACCCGCCTTGAGTCGGCAATCATCGCGTCGCTACTCGCAGCGCGTCACGCACCGCCGGCAATCGCTGGAAGATCAGGATCAGCGACAGGGTCATCACAAGTAGCGCAACTGAGAGGCAGGCTGCATAAGGCCAGTTCAGCAGATCAACCTGCTGCGCGATCAGCATGGACAACATCAGGTCGCGCGGTCCGCCGACCAGCGCCGGCGTAATATAGAACCCAAGCGACAGCACAAACACCAGCAGGGTACCGGCTGCGACCCCTGGCACCGAGAGCGGCAGAACGACCTCGACAAACACGCTAAGCGGCGACGCGCCAAGGCCAGCAGCGGCGCGTGGCAGCGCACTGTCGATCTGTCGCAGCACGCTGGCGATCGGCAGGATCATATATGGCAGCAGGATGTGGATCATCGCGACATGCACCGCGAGCGGCGTGTTCAGAAGCCGCAACGGCGCGTCGATAATGCCGGAAGAGAGCAACAGCTCGTTGATCAAACCCCGCCGTCCGAGCAGCACCATCCAGGCGTAGCTACGCACCAACACGCTCGTCCAAAATGGTAGCAGGACAATCGCCAATACGATGACCGCCACAGCATGCCGCAGCCGCGAAAGTGCGAGTGCTACCGGATACCCAAGCAGCAGTGTACCGAAAGTGACGACCAGCGCCGTACGCAACGTGGTCCAGGACACGGCGAGAAAAACTGAATCATGTGCCAGTCGGCGATAATTCTCCAGTGTCCATGTGGGATCCATGATGCTGCGGAACAACATCGACGCCACCGGCATCGCGTAGAAGACCAGCATGTACAATGCGAGAGGTATCACCAGAATTGGCGTCATGCGTCGCGGCATCAGACGATCGCGGTGTCGCCGGTTGGCCAGAGTATATCGGCGAATTCGCCAGGATGACGGCGACGCACCATGCTGCCGGACGGCTGTTTCAATACGACAGGGGCGCCAGCAGCCGTATGACAGAGATAGCGACAGCAGTCGCCGGCGAAGACCATCTCACTGACGGTGACGGCGATCCGGTTTTCCTCCACAGCGGCTGCTCCATCGGCGAAGCGCAGCCGTTCGGGACGTATCGCCAGCGTCACTGTCTGTCCGGCCGTCGCAGTCTGTTGGGCAATTGCATGTACCGTGGTGCCGGCACAGTCCAGGACGAGCATATCGCGCTCGATCCCCCGCACGATGGCGGGCAAGAAATTTGATTCGCCGATGAAGGCCGCGACAAAGCGATTGCACGGCCGGTCGTACAGATCCTCTGGCGTACCGACCTGTACGACAATCCCCTCATTCATGACCGCGACGCGATCCGACATGGTCAGAGCCTCTTCCTGGTCGTGCGTCACGTAGATGAAGGTGATGCCGAGATCGGCATGCAGGCGCCGCATCTCGTGCTGCAGGTTCTCACGAAGCTGCTTGTCCAGCGCGCCGAGCGGTTCATCCATCAGCAAGAGGCGGGGGCGGAACACGATGGCACGGGCCAGCGCGACGCGCTGTTGCTGACCACCCGAGAGTTGGCGCGGATAGCGCCGTTCGTATCCGGGCAGGTGCACACGTTCCAGGCTTTCCGCCACCAGCCGCGCACGCGTCACGCGATCGATGCCGCGCTGCTTCAAGGGAAACCCAATGTTGTCGGCGACCGTAAGATGCGGGAACAAGGCATAGTTCTGGAACACCATCCCGATGTTGCGCCTGTACGGCGGCAAGACCACGACAGAGCGACCATCGATGGCGATGTCGCCAGCATTCGGCGTTTCGAAGCCGGCGATCATCATCAGTGTCGTCGTCTTGCCAGACCCGCTCGGCCCCAGCAACGTCAGGAATTCACCCGAACGTATGTCGAGTGAGACGCCACGCACGGCACCGACGCTATCGTAGCGCTTCTCGATGCCGGACAGCACAACAGAGGCGCCGCGCACCTTCTCACCGTCGGCAGCATGCCGACCAGCGCCAGAGACAGATGCCATGACAGATGGCCGACGCAGGGCCGGCCATGAAGTGAAGCGCAGGTTCAGGCCAGGATCCACTTGTTCCAGCGACCTACCACGACGTCGCGGTTGTCCACCCACCAATCGTAGTTGTACGGCACCAGCTGCGACTTGATGGCAGGCGCACTGGGCAGGATCCCCAGCTGCTGTTCGCTCAAGTACTCTGCCGACTTGCCGTTGACGAAGCCGTACGGGATGAGCATCGACAACCGCGCCTGTGGAAGTGCCATCGTGCTGAAGGCGATGAACTTCATCGCGTTGACCTTGTTCGGTGAGTTCTTCGGCACCGCCCAACAGTCACGCTTCAGCAGTCCCTGCTGCCAGCTGATCGCCGCCGGAACTCCGGCCGCCTGGATTGCCGCCATGCGGCCATTCCATACCGAGGCGAGCACGACCTCATGGTCGCTCAGCATCTGCACCGGGACCGCGCCGGTCTCCCACCACTTGACCACGCTTGCCTTGACCTTGTCGTAGCTCACAAACGCCCTGTCGATATCGAGCGGATACAGCTTGTCAGGCGGCACGCCGGCCGCCATCAACGCGAACTCCAGCTCCGGTGTCACCGGACCGGCGCCGGTCAACGTGCGATCTCCAGGAAACTTCTTGGTATCCCAGAAGTCGGCCCAGCCAATCGGCACCGCACCCTTGAATGCATCGGTGCGATAGGCCATTACCTCGGACCACACCAGCATATCCAGCGCGTAGTCATAGCGATACAGCGGGTCTATATTGTCGACGTCGACCAACTCGTAGTCGATCTTCTCGAAGTAGTCGCCCTTCTTCATCAAATTCTTGACGCTGGAGCGGCCAAGCTGGACGACGTCCCATTCCACATTGCCGGTATCGACCATGGCCTTGACCTTGTTG
>JBKPSV010000161.1:0-10658 GCA_046735215.1 Pseudomonadota bacterium
ATCCTCGCACCTGGCGCGCACGAGCGACCGGTTGCGATCTCCGGCTGGACGCTGCCGGGCGTCATGACGACCGGCGCCTTGCAGACGCTGGTGAGAACTCAGCGTGTGTGCCCTGGCGAGCGCGTGTTGATCGCTGGCAGCGGGCCGCTGAATATCCAGCTCGCCTGCGAGCTCCTGTCCTGCGGCATGCAACCTCTGGCGGTGATCGAGGCGGCCCCCAGGCCCTCCCCGTTCGCCTGGCGCACCGCGTGGACAATGGGGCGTATGGCGCCGGACCTGGTGCGCGAGGGCATCGGCATGCTGCTGCGGCTGAGGCGGGCGGGCGTGCCGGTGTTGTGGTCATCGCAGATCGGGGCACTCACCGGCGACGGCCGCGTCCAGACCGCGCGAATCAATGGTCGCGTCTTCGGGGTCGACGTCGTCGCGCTGAACCAGGGATTTCAGCCCGAAACCGGCCTCGCTCGCGCTCTTGGTGCCAGGCATCGGTTCATCGATGTCGGACTTGGCCATCTGGCGACCGAAGCCGATGATGACGGCCGCACATCAGTGCCGGGCGTCTTTGCCGTCGGCGATGGCGCGGCACTCGGCGGTGTGCGCGTGGCAATGGCGCGCGGCCGGCTGGCAGGGCTGGCGGCAGCGCGCGATCTCGGTCTGCATGCGCCAGACCAGCCTTTGATCCGCGCGGCATTGGCGCGCGCGACATCGTTCCAGGACGCGCTATGGACGCTGTTCCGCTCGCCGGAACCAGCCGCGTTGGCGGACGACACCATCGTCTGCCGCTGCGAGGAGGTCAGCGCCGGACGTCTGCGTCAGGAACTGGCGGGCGGCCTCGCCTCGTTGGCGGCGTTGAAGAAGGCGACACGCGCGGGCATGGGTCGCTGCCAAGGCCGCTTCTGTGCTGCGACAGTCGCGCGGCTTTGCCCTGATGCACCCGACGACATGACGTTCGCCGCGCCGCGCGCACCGTTGCGGCCGGTGCCTGCAGCGCCACTGATGTTCGAGGCGCCCGAATTCGAGGCGCCGTTGCTGCAACTTCCGGCGCCGCCGCTGCACCTCCACCGGCTGCCCGCCATGCCACAAGAAACAAGGCACTCCGATGTGCTGGTGATCGGGGGTGGCCTTGCCGGTCTGTGCAGCGCCTACTTCCTGGCGAAGGACGGTGCTGACGTGCTGCTGGCGGACCGCGACGAGGCCGGGATGGCCGCAAGCACCGCGAATGCCGGCAGCCTGCACGTACAGCTCTTGTCCTATGACTTTACCGACGAGACCCCCAACGACGGCGGTCAGGCCGCGCACACGTTGCCGCTGGCGCCCCGTTCAATCGCACTATGGAAGGAAATCGCCGCCGAGGCCGGGGAAGATCTCGGCATTCGCACCCGCGGCGGCCTGATGCTGGCAGAGGACGCGGCGAGTCTCGCATGGCTCCGACGGAAGTCGGCGATGGAGCGACGCTGGGGCATCGAGAGCCACATCCTCGGCGCCAACGAATTGCGCACCCTGGCGCCGGCATTGTCGGACGACATGGTCGGCGCGGACTTCGTTCCGGCCGAAGGCTACGGTGATCCGCTGCGCGGCACGATGGCGGTGCTGAAGCTGGCGCAACGTGCCGGTGCACGCCTGTTGCGCGGCGCGGAGGTGCAGGCAATCGAGCGCCATGGAACAGCGTGGCACGTGCAGACCAGCAGGGGCCTCGCCGTTGCCGGCCGCGTGGTGAATGCGACCGGTCCGTGGGCAGGCCGCATCGGCCGCATGGTGGGGCTTGACCTGCCGGTGACCGGCACCGTGCAGCAGGTGATTGTCACCGAGCCGGCGCCGCCAATGACGCAACACCTGATCGCGCTGGCCAACCGGCACTTGTCGCTGAAGCAGCAGGCGAGCGGTGGCTTCCTGGTCGGCGGCGGCTGGTTCGGCGGTTTCGACCCAGCCAGCGGAAGCACCCATAATTTGCGGCGCAGCATCGAGGGTAATCTCTGGGTTTGTGCGCGCGTGCTTCCTGCGCTGCGCTCGCTGTCATTCGTCCGCTGCTGGACCGGCATCAACCCGGCGATCGACCGTGCGCCGATCCTCGGCGAGGCACCTGGGTTGCCAGGGTTCTTCAACGCGGTCAGCGCCAATGGCTACACGCTCGGCCCGATCATCGGCCGCATCACCGCCGATGCCATCCGTGGCGAAGCGATCAACCCGTACTACCGGTTGGAGCGTTTCGATCAGGCTTGAACGCGGCCTGCGTGCGTCTCGACAATTCACCACGTCCCTCATAGCGTCGCCTGGGTCACCCAACAGCATCGATGAGGTACATGCGCTGCCGGGCCGGACGAAAACATCAGTCGCGCACGTCGTCACGCTGTTCCCTCGTTCTGTTCGTGCTTGTCGCCGCCGCGAGCGCCTGGCCAAGTGCGGGGGTATCTGGCGGCAGGCAGATTTTTATCGTTGTCCCGCCGCCGCGGTCGCAGCCCGCGCCCGAGCAATCGTTTCCAGCCCAGCCATCGCTGCAATGGGCGCCTCCTGCTGCGCTTGGGGCCATCCCAGGCCGGCGATCACCACCCGCCCGCTGCTATGCCGGCAGGCGCGACTGTCCATTGGAGCAACTCGACCGCGTCGGTCAGCCTTGCACCTGCGGAGACGCCATGCCCGGGCGCGCGCTCATCCCCCCTAGTCACGACATCACCGGGAAGCCTGTGCGATTCGACTAGAACTCGGTTTGACTCGAACTGCTGGTCAGGAAAGCACCGATCGCGTCGATGAAACCTTTGGTGTTCTGACCATGGACGTTGTGCCCGCAGTTCGGCACGGTTACGAGGCTGCCGTTTGGCAGTGCCTGGCGAAACCGCACGGCCGCCTCTGCGGTGAGGATTCGGGAGTCGGCGCCGCGCACCAGCAGCACCGGCAGCTCGAACGCCTGTGCCTCCTCCAGCGTGATGTTCTCCTGCGGTCCGGTGCCGCGCACCACGCCAAGGCGGCGCGGATTCGCATCGCACTTGCTGACAAATTTGCCGTCCGCCCGCTGCAGCATGTTGTACTTCACCGTCCGTTCGATATGCTCGCGCGATCGGTAGGGATCGTACTGCTGCACGTTGCGCACGAAGTGGTCGAGATCGTCGAACTCCTCGTTGTCGCGCACGAAACCTGCGATCACCGCACGACCGCGATCCGACACCTCGGGCCCCACATCAACGATCACCAGCGCGCGCAGCAGTGACGGGTTGCGGCGCGTCAACAGCATCGCGTTGCGCCCGCCCATCGAGTGGCCCATCAGCAACGGTCGGCGCAGCCCCATCGCGCCAATGAATGCTTCGGCATCCAGTGACATCTCATGGTTTGTATAGAACACGTCGCGGGCCCATTCGCTGTCGCCATGGCCACGCTGATCAAGCGCCAGCACATGGTAACGCTGCGCCAGATGCAGGCTGACCAGGTCCCAGGAATGTGCCGTCTGATGCCCGCCGTGTAGCAACACGATCGGCGGTGCCCCCGGCTCTCCCCACTCCAGGCAATGAAATCGCAACTGCCGCAGCACGATGTTGCGCGACACGTACCTGACGCTGCGCGTATGCGGAATGCCGAGGTCAGCAGCACTTGCCAACAGCGAATGAAACTCTTCCGTCTCGGCCATGTCGAGCGGTTCAGTCGTGTCGGCAAATCGGTTCAGATACATGAGGGCTCTCGTGTTGCTGCCGCCACCGTCGTGCAAGCCCGCTCAGATGGCAACATTTGCCAAGTCTCTACAGCGGCTCTCGCAAGCGCTGCTCGCCCAATCGTTAGGACCTGCGTCCTCAATGCGTTATAGAATGGGGAAGCGATTCGACCTTCTGGCGGTACCCGCGAGCGATGCCTGCCCATACGAAAAAAGGGCCGGTGGATATTGGCCCCTCCAAGCAATTGCTTTCTGGCCCGCTGACCGAGGCGGGACGCGTGACAGCCGAGTACTCTTCGGTTTGGGGCAACGTGCCGCTTGCCGACGCGACAGAAGCAGCGAAGCCGACCCATTCGCGGGCTCGACGCGCTCGCGAAGAGGCGGCCCGGGGCGAGCGTTTTCTCCGCGATGGCAAGCATACGCTGGCTGTGCAGTGGCTCAGCCGATCGGTCAAGCTTGATCCTAACGTGGCGGCCACCCAGTACGAACTCGGAGTTGCGTGCTTCGCCGTGGGTCAATTGCAGGAGGCGATAATGGCACTGCGCCGTGCCATCAGCATCGATCCGCAACTTGGCAACGCCCACATCAAACTTGCCGGCGTCCTCGATACCTTGGGACGAGAGACTGAAGCGCAGGCGGCCTATGAGAGAGGGCTGCAGTTGGTGCCCTCGGATTACCGAGCGTGGGCTCGCCTGGCAGAAATCCATCTAACGAATGCACGCCGCCAGGAAGCGGTGAAAGCCTTCCTTGCGGCAGCTGATGCCGCCGACCCGCCACAGGCCGAATTCTACGCGGCATGTGCCGCTTTTGTGGGCCAGCAGCGAGCCGAGGCCGCATCACGGCTCCGGCCGCTCATTGCGAAGTACCCTGACCGTGCCGACGCTCATGTACTGCTGGGCCAGGTTCTGGCCGAAGACGGGCAATTCGATGAAGCCGCCACGAGTATAGAGCGCGGCGTTGCCTTAGACCCCCGCATGGTGGCGGCGCTGAGCAAGCTTGTCAGCATCCGGAGGATCGGCGCGGATGACCATGTACTGATGAAGCGGATGAACGCCGGCCTGGAGCGGCGCGACCTGATGCCACGCGAACGGCAGGCTATCCATTTCGCCCTCGGCAAGGGCTATGATGATCTTGGCGACTATACTGCCGCGATCCGCCACTTCGACGCCGCGAACAAGATTCGCGGCGCCAGAACAAAGTTCGACAGGCAGCGATGGGCGGAGCACTTATCCGCCATCATCGCGTCAGCATCGCCCGGTTTCCTCGAACTTCAGCACAGGTCTGGTATCGCGGATGCAACCCCTATCTTGATTGTCGGCATGCCGCGATCCGGCACCACACTGGTCGAGCAAATTCTGTCGAGCCACCCGGACGTCGCTGCTGGAGGCGAACTGACCTTCTGGGGCGACCGCCATCTGGCCGGTATCGACATTGCCGGCGCAGCGGCCAAACCCGGCATCATTCAGAATCTGGCTGATGATTACCTGGCCGTGCTGCGTGCCATTTCTCCTCATGCGGTACGCGTGACCGACAAGATGCCATTCAATTTCTTGTTGCTTGGTCTGATCCGGCAGGTCTTCCCCCACGCCACAATCGTGCACTGCCGTCGTCATCCCATCGATACCTGCCTGTCGATCTTCGTCACCGATCTCGAGACTGGATATGAGTTCGCGGCTGACCGCGGCGATCTGGTGTTCATATATCGGTCCTACCTGCGGCTGATGGACCATTGGCGCTCGGTCCTGCCATCGGCTCACTTCATCGAGGTCGACTATGAGGCGCTGGTCGCGGATCCCGAGGGCTCCATACCGAAGCTGGTGACCAGCTGCGGTCTCGGCTGGAATGATGCCTGCCTCATGCCGTACCAAAATGCGCGGAGGATTGCCACTGCAAGCCTATGGCAGGCGCGGCAGCCGATTTATCGAACCTCGGTCGAGCGTTGGCGGCGCTACGAGCCGTGGCTGGGCGAACTGCGCGAGTTGCTGGAGGATGCCCAAGGAACCGCCGCACATTCCGAAGACTGATCCCTCCATCCAGGTGCGCGACACCTCGATCGCCACGTCAATCAAACTGCCGTAAGGGAGCCGCCGGTGTTGCGGGCGCCAACGAAGCGCCGCAAGCTGACCTTCATCAGGGAGACTGCCATGTTCATTGCGATGAACCGCTTCCGCGTTGCCCACGGCGCAGAGGCCGACTTCGAGAACGTGTGGACCTCGCGCGACAGCCATCTGGGTGGCGTTCCCGGCTTCATCGCCTTCCACCTGTTGCGCGGCCCTGATCGCGACGATCACGTGCTGTACTCGTCCCATACCATCTGGAGCAGTCGAAGCGACTTCGAGGCTTGGACCCGCTCCGACGCGTTCCGCCGTGCGCACAGCGATGCGGGCAGCAATCGCAGCCTTTATCTCGGACACCCCGAATTCGAAGGCTTCGACGTGATCCAGACGATCGAACCCACGCACTGAGCAGGGAGGAGCAGCGATGCGTTTTGACGGCAAGGTATGCCTGGTCATAGGCGCCGGATCCGGCATCGGGCGCGCCACCGCGATCGGCTTCGCGCAGCGCGGCGCCACGGTCGTGGTCTCCGATGTCGATGGCAACAACGCCGAAGCGGTGACCGGCGAGATCACCGGTGCCGGCGGCGGCGCCACAACGGTCGTCGCCGACATGGCCAATTCCGCCGATATCGATGCGATGATCGCGCAGGCCATGCGCAGCCATGGCCGAATTGACGTGCTGCACAACAACGCGTTCGGCGTGCCGACTGCGTTGCGCGACCGCCGCCTTGCCCGCGTCGCTGACACCGACCAGGCGGTGTGGGACTATACCATTCAGGTGGGCCTCACCGCCGTGATGCAAGCGACCAGGGCCGTGCTGCCGATCATGCGTGCGCAGGGTGGCGGTGCGATCGTCAACACCGCGTCGATCTCCGGCCTGTTCGCCGACTATGGCATTTCGTCCTACAACGTTATGAAGGCCGGTGTGGTCAATCTGACGCGTGGTACGGCGATCGAATATGCGCCGTACAACATTCGCTGCAATTGCGTGTGCCCGGGCGCGATCGACACGCCGTTGCTGCAGCGTGCCTTCGCTATTCCCGGCTTCGTTGATTCGCTGCGCGCGGCCATTCCAATGGGCCGCCTCGGTCGCCCCGAAGAGATGGCGAACGTTGTGCTGTTCCTCGCCTCGGATCTTGCTTCGTATGTCACCGGTGCGGCGTTCGTCGCCGATGGCGGACTGACTGCCCAGACCGGCATCCCGACGCGGTTCCGCGACTAGCATGCACGCAACAGTCCGCGGCACCCGCATCTATTTCGACGTCGAGGGCATGGGCCTTGTGCCCGATGGCCCGGTGATGCGCCAACGCCCGGTCGCCATGGTCATCCATGGAGGACCGGGCAGCGACCATACCGGCTTCAAGCCCGGTTTTTGCCCGCTCGCCGCCCGGCTGCAACTCGTCTATTTCGACCACCGTGGCCAGGGTCGCTCCGATGCGGCCGACCCCGCCACCTATACGCTCGATGAGAACGTCGAGGATATGGAGGCACTTCGCCGCCATCTCGGCCTTGGCCCGATTGTCTCGATCGGTACTTCCTATGGTGGCATGGTCGCGATGGCTCACGCCGCCCGTTATCCCGATGCCGTCTCACATCTCGTGCTGATCGTCACCGCCGCCCACGGCGGTTTCATCCCTCGCGCCCAGGCGATCGTGCGCGAGCGCGGCACGGCTGAACAGCAGGTGATGTGCGAAAAGCTCTGGACAGGCGCGTTTCGCTCCGCCGATGAGCTGCGGCAGTACTATGCGGTCATGGGTCCGATATATGCGCGCCGATACGACGCCGCGTCAGCCGAGGCCAGCCGCTTGCGCACGATCTATTCGCCGGAGGCGTTGAACCGGGCATTCGGCCCGGGAGGCTTTCTTCGCACCTTCGACCTACGGCCCGAGTTGCCGCAGATCGCGGCGCCAACGCTGGTGCTGGCCGGTCGGCACGACTGGATCTGTCCGCCAGAGTTTTCCAAGGAGATCGCCTCGCTGATTCCCAACGCCGATCTCCGGGTGTTCGAGCACAGCAGCCACTCGATCCGCAGCGACGAGCCGGAGGCGATGATCGACGCTATCCTGGGCTTTCTGGTGTACCGCTGAAGTTTGTTGACTGATTTGCTATAAGCCCGAGCGCTTGCTTCCCGGAGCCGGTTCGCTTACGCCACCCCCTTGTGAGTGCAGCCAATCCCAGAAGTGCCTTCTGGACAGCCCGCGCCGCTCAGGCGCTAGAGGCCGCGGAGCAAACTGCGCAGCCACTGCTCAGGCACGTGCTCACCAAGATCGCTGCGGCTTCCGCCTCAATTGCTTCTCAATCCGCCGTTCGGCCGACCAAGCGGTGCGACGAGGGGAACTGAACCAGCTCCTACACTCCGACCTCTTCCCCCGCTGCGAACCGCTGCGCAAGTTGCTCGCGCCACTGTGCGAATGCCTCCCCGCGCCATGCGTCGTGTCGTCCCTCGGCATAGGCCAGCGCATTTCGGTGGTAGATCAGAGCATTGCGCCGCACGTGGGGGAAGTTGTTCCGGCTCGCCACCACCTTGCCTGGAACCCCCATAACCACTGACCCCGCCGGGATTTCGGCACCCGGCGGCACCAGAGCCATGGCCCCTACCACGCTCCGGCTACCGATCTTTGCGCCGTCCATCACCACGGCGCCGATCCCGATCAGGCAATCATCCTCCACCTCGGCTCCATGCACGACGGCCCGATGCGCAATCGAGCAGTAGTCGCCGATCCGGGTGCCCCGCCCAGATCCGACATGGATCACCGCACCGTCCTGCACGTTGCAGGCTCGGCCGATCCGCACCTCCGCGCCCTCAGCGCGGATCACGCAGTACGGCCAGAAACTACTGCCTTCGCCGGCACTGACGCATCCGTAGATGCGCGCAGTCGGATCGACATAGGCCGGCCGCTCCAGCCGCACCTCTGGGCCCATGATAAAGTCACTCATTGTCGGAACGCATCCATCGTCGCAGCGAATACCAGGCACAGCCGATCCACTCGTGCAATGCCACATAGCTTGTCGACCACCCGAGCGTAGACGGCAGGAAGTCGATCAGGTCGGTCGAAACGCGATCGAGGTGTGTGGGCGCGGCGGTTACGGCAATCCCGGTATCGGCAAAGGCCAGCAAAGCACGTCGCATGTGCCAGGCGCTGGTCACAACGTAAATCGAGTGTATGCCGTGCTCCTTGAGGATTGGCTCACTCAGGTGAGCATTTTCCCAGGTGTCGAATGACACCCGCTCCACCCATCGCGCTGGCACCCCGAAATCCTCCTGGAGGCTGGTGGCCATCAATTCCCCGACCGGCGTATCGTAGGCTCGCAGCTTGCCTCCTGTGATCAGCACCGGCAGTCCCGTCTGTCGTGCCAGCGCGGCCGCGGCACGTTCGCGCACCAGTGATTGCGCGCCCGGATACATCGTCTTGCTGCTGGTGCGCTGGATGTCACCGCCCAGAATGACGATCGCCTGTGGCGGCTTGTCGGGCGGTGGCGTCAAGGGCAGATTCTGCTCCAGCGGAACCAGCAAGGAACTGGCGAAAGCCGGCAGCGCCAGCACAAGCAGCAACACCGCGCCCAGGCATGCCGCCGTGTAGCCAAGGCGCCGGTACTGCCATTGCAGAACCAGTCCCAGCAGCGTGAGAAGCAGCAGGCCAACCGGTGGGATCAGCGTATAGAGACCAATTGTCCGCAGCACGACTACGCGGACCTACCGCACGCCCCGCCGACCGCTCACGCGGCAAGCCCGTCACTGGTGACGAAACGTACCCCAAGCTGCGCCAGGCGTTCGCGCGCCTCATCCATTGAGGTGCGGCCGCCGGACAACGGAACGGCAATGCCACGGCAGGCGTCCTCGATCACCACGACCTCATAGCCAAGATGCACGGCGTCCTCCGCTGACCAGGCAACGCAGAAATCGGTGGCGAGCCCCGCCAGGAAGACACGACGGAAACCGCGCTGCCGCAGCCAGCCATCGAGGCCCGTCGCGGTGCGCCGATCATTCTCGAAGAACGTCGAGTAGCTGTCGATATTTCGATGGAAGCCTTTTCGAATGATGACCTCGACGCGCAGCAGGTCCACGTCACCATGCAATGCGGCATTCGGTGTGTTCTGCAGCGCATGATCGGGCCACAGGACCTGTGGTCCATATGGCATCTCGATCGTATCGTAGGCTTTGCGCCCCGGATGCGCGCTGGCGAAAGAGCTATGCCCCGGCGGGTGCCAGTCCTGCGTGGCGAAGGCGTGGTCGAAATGGTGCGTCAGTTGGTTGATCGCCCGGACAACTGAGCCGCCGTCCGCCACGGCGAGTTCGCCGCCGGGCATGAAGGTCGGCTGCACGTCCACCAAGCCGAGGATGTCTGTCGTGCGGTCGATCATCGGTCTCGCTCCTCGATCCGTTCTGCGCGACGATAGTAGGCAACATGCGAGGAGGGGACACATGGCACTGCATTACCTCAAGCAACAGCGCGCGGTGAACGATACCTTGCGCCGCAGCGTCGTCGAGGACCTGCCGGAGCTGGCCGAAATCGGCGATGCGCATTTGCGCCGCAAGGCGATCGAGGCCTGGGCGTTCGCCTTGGCCCACTCCAGCTTCGGCCGGATCAGTGATATTCCGCCCGGCGGCAATCCCGGCATGAACGTGCTGAAGCGCGGCTCGCAGGCGGATCACCTGCGCGGTGTGGCCAGGCTCGCCTTGCAGATCACGGACACCTTCATCGCACAGCGGCCGGAGGTGCGGATCGACCGCGACGTGGTGCTGTGCGGGGCGCTCTGCCACGACGTGGGCAAGTGCTACGAGTTCGATCCTGAGAACCAGGCGCGTTGGGCGGATGATCCCTCGACAACCGGCCAGCCGACATTGCGGCACACGGTGTTCGGCACCTACGTGTGCCTCGCCGTCGGGCTGCCGGAGGAGATCGCGCACATCGCGTGTGCGCATTCCCTGGAGGGCCAGCACATCGGCGTGTCATCGGAGTGCATGA
>JBKPSV010000162.1:0-21209 GCA_046735215.1 Pseudomonadota bacterium
GATACGCACCCGCGCATCCTGGCCGCCATGCCGTCGCCCGTGATCCGCTTTGTCATCACCGAGGACAAGACAGGGCTGCATCCATTCCGGCTGCTGTCGATCTTGTCGCTCGCCTGGCTGACCGCGCGTTCGGTGCCGCCCGACACGGACTGGCTGCGCTCGCGCTTCGCTGCACCGCTGGTGCTGCTGGGACAGAACTCGCTGCCGGTGTTCTGTTCCGGCATCTTCTTCGGCTTCATCGCCCGGCTCGGACTGGAGGCACGAGAAAATGCTGCAATGCAGATTGCAGTGAACCTGTGCGGTGCACTCGCAATGGTAGTAGTGGCCGGCATCACCGCCTGGTATCGCGGCAAGGGCCGCGCTCCCGCGCAACGGCAGCCCATCACCTTGCCGGCGGTCGCGAGGACTGATACCGGATAATTGTATGCGTCGATTTGCCTCTGCAATCCTGCTCTGCGCGGTTTTCGCATCCCACCGGCCATCGCTGGCCGCCACTGGTTTGAGTGGCACGTGCGGTGCGCCCGACGAATTCGTCACTGCCGATGAGTCGCTGGCGCAATTCGGTCAGGCCGTTACTGCAGGCGGCGTCGTTAATGTGCTGGCTGTCGGGTCAGCAACCACAGTGGGCTCCGTTACTGCGGCCGGACTGAACAGCGCGGGGGAAGGCGGCGCATTCCCCTGGCAGATGGTTCGCGCGCTCCACGCTGCGTTTCCTTCGGTCAAGTTCGATCTGACCATACGCGGCGGACGCGGCATGACGGCGGAAGACATGCTGCCTTTGATCGACGCGGCTTTACGGCAGCAACACTACGCTCTGGTGTTGTGGCAAACCGGCACGGTGGAAGCGGTGCGAGGATTGCAGCCTGACGGACTGCTCGATGTGCTGCACACCGGCGCTGCACACATCCGCGACGCCGGTGGGGACCTGGTGCTGATCGATCCGCAGTTCAGCCGCTTCCTGCGTGCCAATACGGACCTCGATCCGTATGAGAACGTGATGCAGCAGGTGGCGACGATGCCAGGTGTCGTATTGTTCCACCGCTTCGAACTGATGCGGACGTGGGCCAATGACGGACGGCTTGATCTGGAACGCACAGCGAAGGCTGACAGGGACAAGGCATTGGATGAATTGAATGCTTGCCTTGGTCGGGCACTTGCGCAGTTCGTGTTGAGCGGGGCCGACCTGTTGAAGAAGTAATCCGCCCGGCGCATGCTCCCGCCCATCCTTGGATGATGGGAGGGAACTGGATGCCTGGAATGTTGGATGGCAAGGTTGCGGTGGTCACCGGCGCGGGGCGTGGTATCGGTCGGGCGACTGCGATCTGCCTGGCCGCAAATGGCGCGAAGGTTGTCGTCAACGACGTCGGCGCCGCGGTCACCGGCGAAGGCCATGACGTCGGCCCGGCGCAGCAGGTGGTAGCCGAGATCACCCAGGCAAACGGTCAGGGTCGCGCGGTGGCGAACACCGACAGCGTCGCCGAATGGGAAAATGCGCAGAAGATCGTGCAGGCTGCGATCGACAATTTCGGCCGCATCGACATGGTGGTGAACAACGCAGGCATCCTGCGCGATCGCATCTTCCACTACATGACGCCCGAGGAATTCGATGCGGTCATGAAAGTACATCTATACGGCGCGTTCTATGTCAGTCGCGCCGCCGTGGTGCATTTCCGCAAGCAGGAGAGCGGCTGCTACGTCCACATCACCTCCACGTCCGGACTGATCGGCAGCGTTGGGCAGGTCAACTACGGCGCCGCGAAGCTCGGCATTGCCGGCTTGTCGCGTTGCATCGCGATGGATATGCAGCGCTACCACATTCGGTCCAACTGCATTGGCCCACATGCCTTCAGCCGCATGATCGAGACGGTGCCTGGCCAGACCGAGGAGCAGATGAAGGCGCGCGCCGAACGGACGCGTCCGGATCACATCTCGCAGTTGATCGCGTTTCTGGGAACTGACGCAGCCGCGGACGTGAGCGGGCAGATTTTTGGCGTACGCGGCAACGAGGTATATCTGTACAATCAGCCGCGGCCGATCCGCATTATGGCCCGCCCGGATGGCTGGACGCCGGAGAAGCTGGCCGAACACTGGCTGCCGGCGGTGAAGAACAGCTTCACGCCATTAGAGCGCACGCGCGACGTCTATCCATGGGATCCCGTCTGAACGATGACATTGCCCGCCTCTCAAGAGGCGGGCAACTGCCGCTCGTCGGGCACAAGTTCGGCCATCACCCTGACACGCCGAGCGTCGCTCAGGGCTGCCCGCATCTGATCTGCATCAGTGAACCGTGTCTGCGGCAACTCGATGCCCTCGCAAACCAGCGTCACTGACATTGTGGAAAACGGCCACGGCCGCACGGCAAAACGCGTACCGGCGTCGAGGGCGATGATGCGTAGATCCATCGTGCCCCGCGCAGTCGGCACAGTTCTGATAGAGCCTTCCTGTGCCGCGTCAGAGCGAACGGCGGCATCGCGCAGTGCGGTGCAGACGGCGATGGAAAGCCGATCCACGGCACTGACCAGCAGTCGGTTTCGCTGCAAGGTCGCCGGCGAGACATGCTCCGCATATCCATGATCGCCGGCAAGACTGTCGCATAGCTCCTGTTGCAGCTCCGCCTGATCCTGCAGGAACTGGGTCACCACGGCGGATGCCGCGGCGTCAGCGTTGGCGAAGTCGAAAGTGCGATAAAGGTTGCTGCCGTGCAGCGAGACCAGCAGTGCCGGGTATCGCCCAAGCACCCTCGCCATCGCGCTTCCCTGACGCCAGAGTTCGGTATGCTTGGCGACGTCCAACTCCCGGAACGAGTGCGGGCGCCCTGTCTGGGTGTTCAGGGTCGGAAACCGCTCCCAGCTAAGCCACCCGATGTCGTGCTGTTCTGCGCCCAGGCACACGTCCTCGAATGGTGAGATACAGCCGAACTCCGCATTGCCCCACGCCCGAATGGCCTGCCCCGAAAGCCATGCGTGGCTCGGCTGTGGAATGGCGATGATCGTATCGCCCGTCTCGCGAAACATCATCTGGTTGGCTCCCTCAGCCCTCTATGCGATCCGGACGGCGCTGCTATCGCCCGACGAACTTCGGCTGACGCTTCTCACGAAAGGCAGCGACACCTTCGCGGTGATCCTCGGTCTGATCGAGCTGCGGCTGCACGAATGACTCGAGGTCGAGGAAGTCCTCATAACTTGGCCCGCTGGCCATGTGAAACAGCTTCTTCGCCATGCCGAATGCGAAGGTCGGGCCGGTCGCAAGATCCGCCGCCAGTTCCTCGGTCTTTGCCATCAGCTCGCCGCCCGGCACCACGTAGTTCACCAGGCCAAGTGACAACGCCTCGGGTGCCTCGACGAAGCGGGCGGTGAACACCAACTCCTTGGCGCGCGCCAAACCAACGCGACGCGTCAGGAACCAGATCGCACCGCCATCCGGAGCCAGGCCGATACGACGGAACACCTGCGAGAAACGGGCGGTTTCGGATGCAACGATCAAGTCGCAGGCCAGAGCGATAGACCAGCCTATGCCGACCGTCGGGCCACGCACCGCGGCGATCACCGGTTTTTCGATGGCGTGCAGCGTGCGCAGGAACTGATGGCTGCCGCCCTGCATCTTCTCCCGCTCGGCGCGCAGGCCGCCGCGCTGCATCCGCCCGACATGCGCGCCGGTGCAAAATGCTCTTCCCTCGCCGGTGACAATGATCGCACGCACGTTCTCGTCGAAGCGAAGCTGCTGCGTGTAGTCGCGCAGCTTGGCGCGCATCTCATACGTGAGCGCGTTTAGCTTCTCCGGCCGGTTCAATACGATCTTGGCGACCGGGCCATCGATGATGAGGTCGACCGACATGCGTTCCTCCGCCTGGTTCGCGGCATCCAAGCGTGTTGACGCCATGCCGGCAAGCCGGCAGCGTTGTCAGGTTACCGGAGGAAAGCGGCCATGGCGCGTCCGTTTGAGGGCATCCGTATCATCGACATCACGCATGTGCTGGCGGGGCCATTCGCAGCATACCAGCTCGGGCTGATGGGCGCCGATGTGATCAAGGTGGAGCATCCCGATGACCCCGACCAGAGCCGTGATTCCGGCAGCGACAATGTGCTGAACCACGCCAACATGGGCACGGGCTTCCTGACCCAGGGATCCAATAAGCGCTCGATTACGTTGAACCTGAAGTCCGAACAGGGTCGCGCGATCCTGAAGAAGCTGGTCGCCGCCGCTGACGTGCTGGTCGAGAACTATCGGCCCGGTGCGTTCGAGGCACTGGGGCTCGGCTATGAGGAGATGCGCAAGATCAACCCGAAGCTGATCTACGCATCGTTCTCGGCGTTCGGCCAAGGCGGACCGCGGCGAGAGCAGACGGCATACGATCACGTGATCCAGTCCACCTCGGGCATCATGGCAATGACCGGCACGCCGGAAGCGAGCCCGGTGAAGATCGGTGCCCCGGCGATCGACTACTCCACCGGCACGATGGGCGCGTTCGCGCTGTCCGCGGCATTGTTCCAACGCGAGCGCACCGGCCAGGGCCAGCGTATCGATATGGCAATGCTTGATGTGGCAATCATCCTGATGGCCTCGCACGTCACCGGCTATCTGCGCAACGGCCATCATCCCAAGCCATCGGGCAATCGCATGCCGCACGCCACAAGCATGGCGTATCAGACGAAGGATGGGATGGTGATGCTGGGCGCCTCCAATCTGCGGCAGCAGAAGCGGCTATGGACCGTGCTTGAGCACCCGGAGATGATCAAGCGCACCAATGACGAACGTCACACCGATCACGATCGTGAGGAGACATTGCTGTCGCAGATCATGTTGACCCGCAGCGCGGCGGAGTGGGAGGCGTGGCTGCAAGAGCGCCACGTTCCGGCGTCGCGCGTGCGTACCATGGGCGAGGCACTGGCCGATCCACAGATTGCCTCGCGCGGCGTGCTGCACCGGCACGAGCGCGCGCCGGGCATCGAGGGGCCATTCACCGTGCCGGTGGCGGCGTTCAAGTTTGCGCATGATGGGCCGCGGGTCGATAGGCCGCCGCCGATGTTCGGGCAACATACCGACGAGGTGCTTGGGGAACTGGGGTACAGTGCGGCGGAGATCGGGGCGTTTCGTAAAACCGGCGCCATTTGATGTCATTCTCGCGAATGCGGGAATCCGGGGCTGGATCCCCGCTTTCGCAGGGATGACGAGGGAAGGAGTAAGTGATGCAGTTGGGTCGGTTAGGCGCGTGGTATTCGACTGACAAACTGGGCGGTCCCCAGCAGATCAAATCCTTCGCACAGACCGTCGAACGTTTGGGCTACGACACGCTGTGGTACCCTGAATCGCGCGGTTACGAGTCCTTCTCGGTCGCCGCCTTCATGCTCGGCAATACAACCAAGCTGAAACTTGGCAGCTCTATTGCGTCCATTTATGCGCGCGACGCTTTCACCTCGCGCCGGGGCCTGCTGTCATTGCAGGCTCTCTACGGCGACCGCTTCATCCTCGGTCTCGGCGTCAGCCATCTGCCCATGGTCGAAGGCATTCGCGGCCACAAATATGAGAAACCCGTGCCGGTCATGCGCACCTATCTGGAGGGCATCACCAAAGGCGAAGCCGGCAGCGATACCTGGCCGCTTGCCATCGCTGCGCTCGGGCCGCTGATGATGAAGCTCGCCGGCAGCCACACGCGTGGCGCGCTGCCTTACAACACCACACCGGAACATACGGCCGAAGCCGCGCGCATCCTTGGACGGGACAGGTGGCTAGTGGCCGAGCAGAAGGTTACACTTGAAACCGATCCGGCGAAAGCGCGCGCACTGGGACGGAAGGAGCTGTCGCGCTACATGGTGCTCGACAACTATCGCAACAACTGGCTGCGGCTCGGCTTCTCGGAAAACGAGCTGGCGAATGGCGGTTCCGACCGGTTCATCGATGCGATGGTGCTGTCGGGCGGCAAGGCGAAGGTGCAGGAAGGACTGCGCGCGCATTTCGCCGCGGGTGCCACGCAGGTCTGCATCCAGCCGGTGCATGACGATGGCGACACCGCCGCGCGCGATCGCATCCTGACCGAACTCGCCGACACCTGACGGCTGGGCCGCCGCCCGGAATCACACCTGAGACGAGGTTCGCCATGCTGGCTATTCCAAAATCCGGGCCGATCTCGCGAACGACGATGGCCTATGTGTTGGCAGGGGGCCGTGGCAGCCGCCTGATGGAGCTGACCGACCGCCGCGCCAAGCCCGCCGTGTTCTTCGGCTGCAAATCGCGCATCATCGATTTCGCGCTGTCCAATGCGCTGAACTCCGGCATTCGCCGCATCGGCGTTGCCACGCAATACAAGGCACACAGCCTGATCCGCCACCTGCAACGCGGCTGGAACTTCTTCCGCGTCGAACGCAACGAGAGCTTCGACATTCTGCCGGCGTCGCAACGCGTTTCCGAGACGGAGTGGTACGCCGGCACTGCCGATGCGGTGTATCAGAACATCGACATCATCGAGAGCTATGGGCCAGACCACATCATCGTGCTGGCCGGCGATCACGTCTACAAAATGGACTATGAGCCGATGCTGCAAATGCACCACGAGCGGCAGGCAGATGTGACGGTCGGCTGCATCGAAGTGCCGCGCATGGAGGGAACCGCGTTCGGCGTGATGGCGGTGGACACCGAAGGACGCATCGTGTCCTTCCTGGAGAAGCCGAAAGACCCGCCGGGGATGCCAGACGATCCCAATATGGCGCTGGCCAGCATGGGCATCTACGTATTCACGACAAAATTTCTGTTCGACCAGCTGCGTCGGGATGCCGCCGATCCGAACTCCAGCCGCGATTTCGGCAAGGACCTGATCCCGTACCTGGTAAAGCACGGCAAGGCGATCGCACATCGCTTCAGCGAGTCGTGCGTCCGTTCGGGCTTCGAGGCCGAATCGTACTGGCGTGACGCCGGCACGCTGGATGCGTATTGGCAGGCGAACATCGACTTGACCGAGGTGGTTCCCCCGCTCGATCTCTACGACCACGAGTGGCCGATCTGGACATATGCCGAAGTCACGCCGCCTGCCAAGTTTGTGCACGACGGCGAGGATCGCCGGGGCCAGGCGCTCAGCTCGCTCGTATCGGGCGGCTGCATCATCTCCGGCGCGATGTTGCGGCGCTCATTGCTGTTCACCGGCGTGCATATGCACTCGTTCGCCCGGGTGGAAGACAGTGTCGTGATGCCGTATGTCGACATTGGCCGAGGCGCACGACTCAACAAGGTCATCATCGATCGCGGCGTGCGGATTCCGGACGGGCTAGTGGTCGGTGACGACCCGCTGGCCGACGCCGAACGCTTCCGGCGCACGGACAGCGGCATATGCCTGATCACCCAGCCGATGCTCGACCGCCTGAGGTGATTTCAGCGCTGAACGTTCTCGCTGTCGTCTCCGAGATCTTTCCGCTGATCAAGACAGGTGGCCTCGCAGATGTCGCGGGTGCTCTTCCGGTTGCGCTTGCTGCGGAAGGCGTATCGGTGCGTACGTTGGTGCCTGGCTATCCGCAGGTACTGCGTGCACTGGACGGCGGTGTGGTTGTCGCCACGGAACATCTGTTCGGCGGCGAGGCGCGGATCGTAGCGGCGAAGGCGGCGGAGCTGGAGCTGTTTGTCATCGACGCGCCGCATCTTTATGCGCGCGAGGGTAATCCATATCGGGCGCCGGATGGATCCGACTGGGGTGACAACGCGTTCCGGTTCGCCGCACTGTCGCGTGTCGCGCTGCTGCTGGCGCAAGGTCTGGTTGATGGTTACCGGCCCGACGTGGTGCATGCGCACGATTGGCAGGCCGGGCTGGCACCGACCTACCTCTATTATGCCGGCGTCATGACACCGAGTGTCATGACGCTGCACAACCTTGCCTTTCAAGGACAGTATCCAGCGTATCTTCTGGGCGCACTCGGCCTACCGGCTGACGCATACACCGTCCAGGGTGTCGAGTACTATGGTGCGATCGGCTATCTGAAGGCTGGGCTGCAGTTCGCGGACCGGATCACCACTGTGTCGCCGACCTATGCGGCCGAAATTCGCACATTGGCCGGCGGCATGGGTATGGATGGCCTGTTGCGTACCCGCGCCGACGTGCTGTCCGGCATTATCAATGGCATCGACACCACGGTGTGGGATCCTGCGAATGACCCATTCCTTCCCGGCGACCGCACCGCAAACAAGGCGGCATTGCAGGAACGTCTTGGTCTGCGCTCCGATCCGGGGAGCCTGGTGTTCGGGGTGGTCAGCCGGTTCTCGGTGCAAAAAGGGATCGATCTGATCCTGGCGGCGCTTCCGGCCCTTCTGGGTGCTGGTGCGCAGTTGGCCCTCCTCGGTTCGGGCGACGCATCGTTGGAGTCCGCACTGCATGCAGCGGCCGGGCCCGATATCGGGGTGCAGATTGGCTACGACGAGAGCCTTGCGCATTTGATACAGGGGGGCTGCGACGCGCTCTTGGTACCGTCCCGCTTCGAGCCGTGCGGACTGACCCAGCTCTGTGCGATGCGCTATGGCACCCTGCCCGTGGTGGCCCACGTCGGCGGTTTGTGCGACACGGTGATCGACGCCAACGAGATGGCGCTGGCAGAAGGGATCGGCACGGGCTTCCATTTCTCCCCGGTCACGAGCGAGATGTTGGCTGCCACGATCCTTCGGGTTGATGAGGTGTGGCGACAGCCGGAGATCTGGCGCCGGTTGCAACGCAACGCCATGCAGACAGATGTCAGTTGGCGCCGACCGGCCGCACGTTATGCGGCGCTGTACCGGGAGCTCACGAATGGATCTTATGGCAGCAGTATCGGCACAACGCGACCTGGCGAGCTCGCTGTTCGATCAGCTCCGCCGTGACGGGCTCGATGAGCCGGGTGTGTCGCGTGATCCGTATGGCGCCGGCGAACAGCGCGCACATGCGACAGTGTCGGCAGCGGCACGCCAGTTGGGTCTGGACATCGACGGGGACGCGGCTGTCAATCTCTACATGACACTGCGCGGCCGTGACGTTTCGGCGAGGCGCGTCATTGTCGGATCACATCTCGACTCCGTGCCGCACGGCGGCAATTTCGATGGAGCCGCCGGCGTGGTCGCGGGCCTGGTCGCCATCGCGGCGCTGCAGCAGTCAGGCATCGTTCTCGATCGTGACCTGACGGTCATGGGGATCCGCGCCGAGGAGAGCATCTGGTTCCAGGTCTCGTACATCGGCAGCCGCGGTGCACTTGGCGCGTTGCCGGATGGCGCGCTGGACGTTCGCCGCATCGACACCGGCCGCACGCTGGCGGAACACATCGCCGAGTGCGGCGGCGACCCGGGGGGCCTGCGCAATCACGCGCGCTGCCTCGATCCTGCGCGCATCGCAGCATACCTGGAACTGCATATCGAGCAGGCGCCAAGCCTGGTCGAAGCGGGACGTCCGGTCGCGATCTGCACCGGCATTCCGGGAAACTTCCGCTATCCCGATGTGCGGATCGAGGGCAGCCACGACCATGTCGGCCTGCCGCGACGCTTCCGCCGCGACGCCGCTATGGCCGGTGCGGAGTTCGCCATGGCTCTCGATCACCTGTGGGAGGAGTACGACGCGAAAGCCGTGCCGATGGCATGCACGATCGGCCGCTTCCACACCGATGCAGCCGCGCACGGACTGACCATCGTACCAGGCGCGTTTCACTTCAGCCTCGACGTTCGTGCTTATGACGAAGCCGTGCTGGCGGAACTCGACGTCCGGGTGGATGCAATCATCGCCGGCATCGAACAGCGCCGTGGCGTGCGTTTTCATCGCGGACCGAAAGCGCGTGCCGCGGTCGGAGCGGTCGATGCATCGATCAAAGGTGACCTGGAACGCTGCGCGGACCAGTTGCGCATACCAATGTTGCAACTCGGCAGTCCTGCGTCACACGACGCAGCCGCCTTCGCCGAGGCCGGGGTTCCGATGGGAATGATCTTCGTTCGCAACGAGAACGGCAGCCACAATCCACGGGAGGCAATGGCCATGGATGACTTCATGGCCGGTGCTGCGCTGTTGACGCAGTACCTGGCGAGCTCTTACGCCTCGCGATAATTCAGCAGCAGCAGGCCGATCAAAATGAAGCACACTGGCCAGAGCCAGTGCGTGACACGCCATGCTGTTGGGTTGATCTGCCGATCAAGGCGCAGTTCCAGCCATCGTGCCCAGCCGGCGACAATGCCCAACAGCGCCAACGGCGTGTGGGTGAGCTCGGTAAGCAGCTGATCTTTGACATTTGCGATCGCATGGCTGTGCGTCAGCAGCAACGTACTGCCGACAGCGCAGAACAGTGGAAACACCAGCGCCGCCCATGGCTTGACGGTGCGGGAGACGCGAACGCGCCATTCGAAGATGCCGAAGGCGGCAATCAGCAGCACGAATGTCCGGTGCTGCAGCACCTCGGTGTCGCGCAGGCTGGCGAAGAAGCCGATGTCGCCAAGCGGCCAGGCCTCGGGGTCGGCGCGAACGAACAGAAAGCCCGCCAGAAGCACGAACAGCAGCGGCCAATGGCGGGCCCAGCGCTGACCTGCCGCGTGCAGCAATGACAACGCCCCGATGGCGAGCACAAATAGTCCAGACCAGTGATGGTTGTATTCCGACCAGGCGATATCGGCAGCATTGCGCGGCGGCATGTCTCCCGATCCTGGCACGAAGGCAGTCGGAGATGACTGTCGCTGGCGCGCCGCCTCCGCATCCAGCTTCGCCTGCAATGCGGGCAGCGCCAGTGTGTCGTGATCGGGTGACGTCAGCCTCGGCCATTCGGGCGTGTTGCGCGCGACGATCTCTGGCCAGGTCACGCGGTCCTGCGTCAGATCGATTGCCGGTGGCACCGACGTCAATGATCCGGCAGCAAAGAAGATCGCCACACCGATGCCAATCTCGACCTCGGCGTAGCGCTTCAACCGCGTGACTGGCGTGATGGCCCGGCGCCTCAGTCGCTCTACCAACAGGAAATTGCCCGCGCCAAGCGACAGCAACATCAGAAACATCGCGATCTTGGCGCTGACCATCACGCCATACACACTGCCATACAGCCCATCCCAGCTGCCGATATAGCCAAGGCTCATGGTGAGCCCGCTGATCACGATGCAGGCGACACCGGTCATCGACATGCGCGAGAACCGCGCACCGATCAGCCGCCAGGCATGCGCCGCCTGCACCCGTCCAAGCGAGACGAGGAAGCATGGAATGCCCCCGATCCAAATCGCGGCGCCGAATTGGTGCAGGAACTCCACCATCAGGAGCGGTGTCCGTTCGTTGACCCGCGCCGCAGCGTGCGTGGTCAGTGTTGCGGCGGCCAGCACGATCACACTCAATGCCAGCAGCGGCATCACCGGAGCGCGCTGTCCGAACGCGAATAATGTCAGCGCGATCAGCGCCGCAGCCGTGGCCTCGACCAGGCCGGCAGTTGCGAAGTTCGCGTGCAGCGCGTCGACGAGTGGCAGATCGACCGTGCCCATCAGCACCGCCGCCTGCAATCCGACACCCGCGGCCTCACATAGCACAAGGGCCAGCGCGCTCCAGGCGGCTATCGCGATGCAGGTGCGCTCGATATCCTGACCAGTCGATCCGAGCTGCGGTGACAGCGGCCTCAACAGCAGAACGATGAATAGAACACCGCCCAGCGCAATCGACTGAGCGGTGATCGTTGCTCCGTGGATGACGACTGAAAGATAACCAAACAGGTCGATCAGCAGGGACACGCGTCAGCGGTCCGTAGCAGTGAACGGCACATCGCCGCGGGTGATATGACCATCGACCGACAATACCTGCCAGTGCACAACATAGGCACCTGGGACCGTCAGGTCAGCACTGGTCTGCAGCAGATCGGCTGGGCTATCGGCGCTGATCTTCAGCACAGCCTGGCTGTGGTCGGGCTTGGTAAGTGTCAGCTGTGAGCGCGCGCGGTCAATCCGGCTGTTGTAGCGGAATGACATGACCATCTTGCCGAGTGGCACGCTGCTGCCCGCTGCAGGTTCGCTACGGATCAGGATCGCATGTGCGCTGACGCTCGCCGGTGCGAACAGAAAGCCAAATAAAGCGGCAACGACGATGCGGTCGATGGCCAAGGCGGCGCTCCTGTTCCGAGGCGCCTCTATCGGCTATCAGTCGGGCGAACGCAATCTTAGCGAGCCTGCTGCATGAGCCGTCACCCACCCGGCCGACGCGCCGATTATCGTTGGTTCCACGCCATCACGACGCGGTGGATGGACAACGACGTGTTTCAGCACGTGAACAATGTCAATTACTTTTCCTTCTTTGACACGGCGGTGACGTACTACGAGATGACGAGCGGCGTCGTGGATTTGCTGGAAGGTCCGGTTCACTGCGTCGTCGCCGAGGTCATGTGCCGCTACCACAGCTCGGTGGCTTTTCCAGATCGGATCGCCGTCGGCATACGCGCGGCGCGGGTCGGCAGCAGTTCCGTGCGCTATGAGATCGGCGTGTTTCGCAACGACGAAGATGTAGCGGCAGCGGAGGGCTATTTCGTCCACGTCTTCGTCGATCGCGCGACGCAGCGGCCGGTCCCGGTGCCGGAGCCGGCGCGGGCCGTGCTGCAGGGTATCGCCGCCTGAGTTGTGCTCGCGAACGAGTTTCGCCGCGGCTTGGGGATTGCTTCGCCGCGCCCGCAATGACAGCGTGTTCACATCGAGCAGGAGGAAGCCATGGATCTCGGATTAAAGGGCAAGAAAGCCATTGTCTGTGCGGCGAGCAAGGGGCTCGGCCGCGCCTGCGCCATGTCGCTGGCGCGCGAAGGCGTCGATGTCGTTATCACCGCGCGTACCGCGGCCGACCTGGAACGCACCGCCGATGAGATCCGCAAAGAGACCGGCGCGAAGGTCACCCCGGTTGCCGGCGACATCACCACGGATGCGGGTCGCGCCGCGGCGCTCGCCGCCTGCCCTGCGCCCGATATCCTGATCAACAACGCCGGCGGCCCGCCACGCGGCGATTTTCGCGAGTGGAGCCGCGACGACTGGATCAAGGCCGTCGATGCCAACATGCTAACGCCGATCCTGCTGATCAAAGCGGTGGTGGACGGCATGATCGAGCGCAAGTTCGGCCGCATCGTCAACATCACATCCGCATCGGTGAAGTCGCCGATCCCGGAGCTAGGCATGAGCAACGGCGCGCGCGCCGGTCTCACCGGCTTCGTCGCCGGAACCGCACGGCAAATTGCCAGGCACAACGTGATCATCAACAACATCCTGCCCGGTCCATTCCTTACCGACCGGCTGCGCAGCGGCTTTGCCGACGCGGCCCGCGCATCCAACCGGCCGGTTGACGAACTGGTGCAGGAGCGGATGAAGAGCAATCCGGCCGGCCGCGTCGGCGATCCGGCCGAGTTCGGCGACGCCTGCGCCTTCCTGTGTTCGGCCAAGATCGGCTTCATCGTCGGGCAGAACCTGCTGCTCGACGGCGGCGCGTTCAATTCGTCCAGCACGTGACCGATCCGACCTTCCTGCCGGCGTGGCGCCTTGCGGAACTGGTCCGCGGCGGCGCCTTCTCCTGCCTGGAACTGCTCGACCACTGCATCGCACGGGTCGAGCAGCTCGACAGCAGGACCAACGCCGTGGTGGTGCGCGATTTCGAACGAGCACGCGAACGCGCCCGCCTGCTCGACCGGCAGCGCAAGGACGGACGCGCGACGCCGTTGTTCGGCGTGCCGATGACGGTGAAAGAGAGCTTCAACCTGGCAGGGCATCCGACCACCTGGGGCTACGAGCAGCCGCGCCACAGCGTCGCGCATGAGGATGCACTGGCGGTGCAGCGCCTGACTGCGGCGGGCGCAGTCGTGTTCGGCAAGACCAATGTGCCGGTCAGCCTGGCTGACTGGCAGAGCTTCAATCCGGTTTATGGCACGACATCCAATCCGTGGAACGCGGCCCATACGCCTGGGGGTTCGTCCGGTGGCAGCGCGGCGGCGATAGCGGCGGGGTTTGCGGCGCTCGAGATCGGCAGCGACATCGGCGGGTCGATCCGGGTACCGGCGCACTATTGCGGCGTGTTCGGCCACAAGCCGAGTTGGGGCCTGTGCTCAGGCCGCGGTCAGTCGTTGGTGCCGGTTGCCGGCATGACTGACATCGCGGTGATCGGGCCGCTGGCGCGTTCGGCACACGATCTGTCGCTGGCGCTCGACACGATCGCAGGCGGCGACCCATTGCAGGACGTCGGCAGTGTCACGTTGCCGTCGCCGCGCGCGCTGCGCCTTGCGGACCTGCGCATCGCAGTGTGGTCGAGCGAGCCGGGACAGGAGACGGACACGGAAACGACCGCGCTGATCGACGCGCTGGCCGACTTCCTGGAGCGGGAAGGTGCAACGGTCAGTCGCACGGCGAGACCCGAATTCCACGCAACAGAGGCGTTCCATTTGTATGTCCGCCTGCTGGCTGCCGCGCTCAGCGCACGCGCCACCGAAGAGTTCCTGGCGCAGCAGCGCGCGGCGAAGGCCAAACGCGCTGCGGACGACATGAGTGCCGACGCGATCTTCGAGCGCACGGTGGATATGACGCATCGCGAGTGGCTGCATCTCAATGAACACCGCTACAAGATTCGTCGCATCTGGGGCCAGTTCTTCCGCGACTGGGACGTGCTGCTGTGCCCGGTGATCAGCACCCCGGCGCTGCCGCACATGCAGCAGGGGGAGACGTGGGAACGCCAGGTCATCATCAACGGCCGTACCGTCCCCTATAATGAGATGCTGTTCTGGCCGGGCGTCACCTGCGGGTTCCATCTGCCTGCGAGTGTCGCACCCATCGGCATGAGCGCGGCCGGTCTGCCGATCGGCGTGCAGATCGTCGGCCCGTTCCACGGAGATTGCACGACGCTGCACGTCGCCGAATTGCTGGAACAGCGCTGGCGCAGCTTTGTGCCGCCGGCTGGCTGGAACTGAGAGGGCTACCGTTCCAATAAGCAACGAACGGCTCTAGGCTTGCGCAAGCGCGACCAAGGAGCCCGACATGCGCAAAGCCCTGACTGGTGCCGTTCTGGCTGCCGCCCTTGCGGCAGGCAGCCCCCCTGCCCTGGCACAGAAATCAGCCGACACGCTGCGCATCACCTGGCGCGATGCGGTGCCGGACATCACGCCGTACTACAACCAGCTGCGCACCGGCGTGGTCATCGGACATCAGATCTGGGATTCGCTGGTCTACCGTGACCCGGAGACATTCCAGATCAAGCCGCTGCTGTCCGAGTCCTACAAATGGGTGGACGAGACGACGCTGGAATTCACCCTGCGCGACAACGTGACATTCCACAACGGCGACAAACTTACCGCCGACGACGTCGTCTACACGATCAATTCAATCGTTGCCGACAAGCAGGTCTCCACGCCCAGCAACTATGCCTACCTCGACCACGCAACCAAGGTTGACGACACGCATGTGCGCATAGAACTGAAACGCGTGTTCCCTGCCGCACTCGAATACATGGCGATGACGCTGTACATCATGCCGAAGGCCTATCGCGAGAAGGTGGGGCCGCAGGAATACTCGCAGCATCCGATCGGCGCGGGCCCGTACAAAGTCACCAAGGTGAACGGCGTGACCCAGGTCGATCTGGAACGCTACGACGGCTACTACCCTGACAGTCCGAAGGGCAAGCCGCCGATCAGCAAGATCGTCATTCACGAAGTGCCGGATGCGGCAACCGAAATGGCCGAACTACTTGGCGGCCGCGCCGACTGGATCTGGAAATTCAGTCCCGATCAATTCGATTCGGTGAGCCGCATGCCGAATTTGCAGGCCACTCGCGCTGAATCGATGCGTGTAGAATATCTTAGCATGGATGCTGCCGGACGTACTGGAGCAGATAATCCGCTGACCAAGGAGAAAGTGCGCCAGGCGATCGCTACCGCAATAGATCGCCCAACGATGGCCAAGCAGCTCATGCAAGGCGGCTCGCGCGCGATCGACACTCCCTGCTATCCGACACAGTTTGGGTGCGATGCCGGCGCCGCCGCGCATTACCCCTACGATCCAGGCAAAGCAAAGCAGATGCTGGCCGATGCCGGCTATCCCAACGGCTTTGACACTGAACTTGTCACCTATGATCTGCCGCAATGGTCGGGAGCTGTGCAAGGCTATCTGAAGGCGGTCGGCATCAACGCGAAGATCACCCAGCTTCAGGTTGCGGCCGTCGTGCAGCGCTCGATCGCTGGGCAGAATCCGTTGGAGCTGGGCTCCTGGGGAAGCTACTCGGTGAACGACGTGTCTGCCATCCTGCCGAACTACTTCACCTTCACGGGCAATGACTACACGCGTGACCCGGAGATCAAGAAGCTGGTCGAGCAGGGCAGTGCGACAGTCGACGCGGACCAGCGGCGCAAGGCTTATAGTGCAGCGATCAGGCTGGCCACCGCGAAGGCATCATGGCTCCCGATCTTCACCCACGCCGTGACTTATGGCCATTCAAAACAACTCAACTTCAAGCCATACCCGGACGAGCTGCCGCGCTTCTTCCTCAGCAGCTGGAAGTAGCGGCATTGTGTCGAGCGTAACAGCGCCGTAGATGCGGTCCCGCGCAAGCGGGTTATAGGGTCGGCGCGAGCAGATGCGGGTTCATGGGCGGGATTGCGGCAGGCTCAGCGCCATCTCGCCCTTGAACGCATGGATCAGCTGCCGGCGATGGAACCGCCAGCCGTCGGCCCGCTTCACCAACACGTCGTCGTACACGCCGCATACCGACGGGAATGGTCCGTTTGCACCTTCCACCATCACCAGGTAATTCGACCGCGCGGTCGCGCGTGCTCCATCGCAGTCGATAATGCTGTTCATCACATAGTGCACGCGGCGCGGTGACGAGGGGACGGACTGCTTAAGCCACGCAGCAATGTCCGCTGGTCCTTTCGCAGTGCGATACGGCGCAATCCATTCGCCGTCGTCGCTGAACAACGCGGCGAGTTCGTCAAAGCGACCTTCGTCCATGCAAAAGCAGTAACGATGCAGCAACTCGCGGATGGCGTCCTTGTCCTCAAGCATTGGCCCGGCGCTTCCCCAATGCGGCGGCAAGTTGGATGGCGGCAATCAGACTGGCCGGATCGGCAACGCCCTTGCCCGCGATATCGTACGCCGTGCCGTGATCGGGTGACGTGCGCACGATCGGCAGCCCGAGCGTGACATTCACCCCGCGATCCATGTCGAGCGTCTTCAGCGGGATCAATGCCTGGTCATGGTACATGCAGATCGCCGCATCGTAGCGGCTGCGCGCCCTCGCGGTGAACATAGTATCCGGCGGCCAGGGCCCCGACACATCAATGCCGGATTCGCGCAGTACCCCAATCGCGGGTCCGATGATCGTGCTCTCTTCGTCGCCCAGCGCGCCCTGCTCTCCCGCATGCGGATTCAGTCCTGCTACAGCCAGGCGCGGCCGGGCGATGCCAAACTCCCGCTGCAGCGCCCCCGCAGTTGTCTGCGCCGCCGCAACGATCGCCTCGGTGGTCAGCATGGCGATCGAGTTGCGCAGCGATGCGTGTACCGTCACCGGCACAACACGAAGTTCGGGGCTCGCCAGCATCATGATCTGCCGTCCTGTCGCGCCGGTCAGCGCGGCGAGGAATTCGGTATGCCCTGGATAGGCAAACCCGGCGTCATACAGCGCGGCCTTGTTGATCGGGTTGGTGACCATCCCGCTCGTCTCGCCGCTCAGGCAAAGCGCAGCGGCGCGCTCGATCGATTGAATCACGGCTTTGGCATTTGCCGCATCGGGACGGCCGGGCTTCGGCATTGCTGGAAGGCTGATCGGCAGCACCGGCAATGCTTCAGCGAAAGCGGCGCTCGCGGCATCGGCCGACGCCACCTGCCTGATCGGCACATCGCCACCAAGAGCAGCAAGCCTGCGCGGATCGTCCAACGCGACGAAGCAAGGGCCATCGCGGTGCAGCACCTGCCACGCGCGCAAGGTTAGTTCGCCACCGATCCCGGCGGGATCACCCATCGTCAGGGCGAGCGGTTTCATGCGTCACATATGCAGCGCGCGGCCATCCACCGCCAGGGCCGCTTCCTTCACAGCCTCTTCCAGCGTCGGATGTGCGTGGCATGTTCGCGCCACGTCCTCGGCCGATGCACCGAACTCCATCGCTGTCGTCAGTTCGGCGATCAGCGTACCGGCGTCCGGGCCGATGATGTGTGCGCCGAGCAGCCGATCGGTCGCCTTGTCGGCCAATAGTTTGACGAACCCTTCGGTGTCGCCCATCGCACGGGCGCGGCCGTTGGCGGTGAACGGAAACTTGCCGATGCTGTATGCGATGCCCGCGGCCTTCAGTTCCTCCTCGGTCTGGCCGACCGCAGCCACCTCGGGCCACGTATACACAACACCGGGAGTGGCGCGGTAATTCACATGCCCAGCCTGGCCGGCGAGCATCTCGGCCACTGCCACGCCCTCTTCTTCCGCCTTGTGCGCCAGCATCGGCCCGGCGATCGCGTCACCGATCGCGTAAATGCCGGGGACGTTCGTGGCATAATGTGCGTCAGTCTTGATCCGACCCCGCTCATCCAGTTCGACGCCGGCGCCGATGCCGTTCGTATATGGGCGACGCCCGATCGACAGCAACACGACGTCTGCCTTCAACTCCGCCGCCGTACCACCCGCCGCTGGTTCGATGGTCAACGTGACTCCATCATTCCCCTTGCGGGCGCCGGTCACTTTCGTGCCGAGACGGAACTTCATGCCCTGACGTGCCAATATGCGTTCGAACGATTTCGAGATTTCGGCGTCCATTCCAGGGACGATGCGATCAAGGAATTCCACTACGGTCACATTCGCACCCAGCCGGCGCCACACGCTGCCAAGTTCCAGCCCGATATAGCCGCCGCCGATAACCACCAGGTGGCTGGGTACCCGATCCAGCTCCAGTCCACCGGTCGACGTGACAATCTGCTTCTCATCCACGTCGACCCCCGGCAGCGGCACGCTTTCCGAGCCCATGGCGAGAACGATGTGCTTGGCTTCGTACGACGTGCCGTCGACATCCACTTTGCCGGCTGCGGTGATGCGCCCTGTGCCCTTGAGCCAGGTCACCTTGTTCTTGCGGAACAGGAACTCCACGCCCTTCACGTTGGCATTGACCACTTCGGCCTTGCGCGCCTGCATGCGTGCCAGGTCGAACTTCACGCCGTCCACCAAGACGCCGTGGTCCTTCAGTGCATGAGTCGCGTGGTGAAACTCCTCGGATGACTGCAGCAGCGCCTTCGATGGGATGCAGCCGATGTTGAGGCACGTCCCACCCAACGTGGCACGCTTCTCCACGCAGGCGACCTTCATGCCAAGTTGTGCCGCGCGAATAGCGCACACATAGCCGCCTGGTCCGGAACCAATGATGATGACGTCGAACGAGTCGGGCATGATGTCAGAGATCCAATAACAGCCGGCGCGGATCCTCCACGCCCTCCTTCACGCGCACGAGAAAGCTGACCGCTTCGCGTCCATCGACGATGCGATGATCGTAGCTGAGTGCCAGGTACATCATCGGCCGCACCTCGATCTTGCCGGCCACCACCATTGGTCGTTCCTGAATCTTGTGCATGCCCAGGATCCCCGACTGTGGCGGATTCAAGATCGGCGTGGACATCAGCGAGCCGTACACGCCCCCATTGGTGATGCTGAATGTGCCTCCGGTCAGTTCTTCAAGCTTCAACGCACCATCCCGTGCACGACGGCCAAAATCAGCAACCGCCCGCTCGATGGCGGCAAAGCTCATGGCATCGATATCGCGGATCACCGGGACCACGAGACCTGCCGGTCCGCCCACCGCAATCCCCATGTGCACGAAGTTCTTGTAAACGATATCGTCGCCATCGATCTCGGCGTTGACTGCGGGATATTCTTTCAGTGCGACCACGCACGCCTTGACGAAGAACGACATGAATCCCAGGCGCACGCCGTCGTGCTTCTTCTCGAACGTGTCGCGGTACTCGCTGCGCAATGCCATCACCGCGGTCATGTCCACCTCGTTGAAGGTGGTCAGCATGGCGGCGGTGTTCTGCGCCTCCTTCAGCCGCGCGGCGATGGTGCGACGCAGGCGGGTCATGCGCACGCGCTCTTCGCGTGGCTCGGCTTGGCGCGGCGGTTTGGCGACGGGTGGTGGTGCGGCCGGTGCAGGTCGGTTCAGGAACGCCAGCACGTCGCCTTTGGTGATCCGCCCGTCCTTGCCGGTGCCGTCGCCGATATCGGCGGGCGCCAACCGATGTTCCTCGATCAGCTTGGCGGCCGCCGGCAGCGGCGGCGGGGGCTGGCTTGCCGGCCGTGCCACCGGTCCAAGCGGACGCGGCGGCGGATGCACACCCGCCGGCGGATTGGCGGCAGCACGTTGCTTCAACGCTTCGGCCTCCGCGACAGGCGCAGGCTCCGCCGCCATCGCAGCCGGCGCAGCAGCCTTGGCAGCAGGTGCCGTTGCAGCACCGGCGCCCGGCTCCAGCAGGGCGAGCAGCGCGCCAACCGGAACCTCGCTGCCCTCCTGCGCGGCGATCGAGGTCAGCACGCCGGCCGTCGGCGCGCTGACTTCCACCGTCACCTTGTCCGTCTCCAGCTCGACAAGCGGCTCATCTGCCGCAACGACCTCGCCCTCATGCTTGATCCAGCGCGCGATGGTGGCCGAGGTGACGCTCTCGCCCAGCGTGGGGACCGTGATCTCGGTCGCCATCAGCCGACCCCGAGCGCGGCGGCGACCAATGTAGCCTGCTCACGCGCATGCACCCGCGCCTGGCCAGTCGCCGGGCTCGCTGCCGCATCACGTCCTGCGTAATGCGGTCGTCGCGCGCGACCTTCCAGCCGGCCCAACACCTTCTCGATGCGCCGGTCGACGAAGGTCCAGGCGCCCATATTCTCCGGCTCCTCCTGGCACCACACCACATCAGCGTTTTCGTACGGACGCAGCACCCGCCCCAGCGTGTTCTCTGGGAACGGGTAGAGCTGCTCCAGGCGGATGATCGCCACGTCGTTCTCCTTGTGCTCGCGACGCTCCGTCAACAGGTCGTAGTAAACCTTGCCGCTGCAGATCACGACGCGACGAACCTTCTCCGGCGTCTCGATAGTATCGACCTCCGGAATAACGAAGCGATACCGGCCTTCACTCATCTCTGCGTACGACGACACCGCCAGCTTGTGGCGCAGCAGCGACTTCGGCGTGAAGATGATCGCCGGCTTACGGAAGTTGCGATGCAACTGGCGACGCAGCGCATGGAAGTAGTTGCCCGGCGTGGTCGGAACGCAAACCCACATGTTGCGCTCGGCG
>JBKPSV010000163.1:0-3659 GCA_046735215.1 Pseudomonadota bacterium
GCCAAGAAGTCCAGGATCTCCTCGGGCGGCAGCGGGTGCACACCGCGATGGTGCCAGGCATCGCCGGCGAGGCGGATCAGCGGCAGCAGGTTCAGCCGCAGCCGGTTCTCCCGGATGATCCGCAGGATGCCCAGCGCGGCGCGTCGCAGAGCGAACGGGTCGCCGCCGCCCGTCGGTCGCTCCCCGATGGCAAAGAAGCCGACCAGCTGATCCAGCTTGTCGGCCAGTGCCACCGCGATCGACGCTTCCGCCGTGGGCACCGCGTCCCCCGGTCCCTTCGGAGCGTAGTGGTCGCGAATGGCATCGGCCACCAACGGATCCTCTCCGTCGTGGAGAGCGTAGTAGCGGCCCATCACGCCCTGGAGTTCCGGGAACTCGCCGACCATGCCGGTGACAAGGTCCGCCTTGGCGAGGCGTGCGGCGTCGCGTGCCAGCGCCCCGCCCGCCCCGACCAGCGGCGCAAGCTCTTCAGCCAGCCGTTCCAGTCGCCGCACCCGTTCGCCCTGGCTGCCCAGCTTCGCATGAAAGGTCACGTGGTCCAGCAACGGCACCCGCGATTCCAGGCGCGCCTTGCGATCCAGATCCCAGAAGTGCCGTGCATCGGCGAAGCGCGCACGCAGTACCCGCTCATTGCCGGCGATTGACGTCGCGCCGCCGTCCTGCGGCGCGATATTGGCGACGAAGCCGAAATACGGCGCCGCCGACCCGTCCGGGTAGCGGAACGCGAAGTAGCGCTGGTTCACCCGCATCGACACCTGACGCACCTCAGGCGGCAGATCCATGAACGCCCGATCGATGCGGCCAAGCAACGGCACCGGCCATTCGACCAGCCCGGCGACTTCGTCGAGCAGGCCGGGGTCGTCCACCGGTTGCGCCTCGTTCGTCAGCGCGGCCAAGCCGCGCGCAATGACCGCCTTGCGATCGCCGGCATCAACCCGCACCCGATGCGCAAGCAGCTTCTCGGCCCAATCGGGTGCCGAGGCGACCGCGAACGCACCTGCTGCGTGAAAGCGATGCCCCTCGGTCAGCTGGTCCGAAGCCAAGTCGTGGCCGTCGTCCTCTCCATCGCGCAGGGTGAACGGCACCACGACGCCATCGAGCAGGCAGACAATGCGGCGCAGCGGGCGAACCCAAAGGAAGTTGCTGCCGGCACCCCAGCGCATCGACTTCGGCCAGGGGAAGCGGTGTAGAAGTGGCGGGATTTCCTCTGCGATCAGACGTCCCGCCGGGATTGCGTCTGAAGCCTTGTCCAGGACCCAGTAACCGCCCTCCTGCCTGACCTGCTCACGGCTCGCGCCATGCTTACGCAGGAAGCCGGCCAGTGCCTGCTCCGGCGCATTGGCACGCGGTCCCCGTTCCGTGGTGCTGCTGGGAGAGACGCCGCCAGCAATCTTCGCCGACAGTGCAATGCGTCGAGGCCCATACCAAGTGCGCAACTCGGTCGGCCGCAGTGGGGCCAGCGCATCGCCGCACAGCCGGGACAGATCCTCTGCTGCCCGTGCCTGCATCCGAGCGGGGATTTCCTCGCTGAACAGTTCGAGAAACAGTTCCGGCATGCTCAGTCCTTCAGCGCCGGTTCGATATCGGTCTGCGCGAAATCATCCCCCTTGAACAGCAGCGGCTCACCCTCAGCTTTTGCCACCCCGTAAACCATGCAATCGCCAAAGTTCAATCTTGCCGGGTGCCGTCCGCGGCCGTAAATGCGCCGCGCCTCCCAGGCAATTTCTGCATGTTCTGGCGTAAACGACATGAGCTCAATGCGGAGGCGCCGTATGGCTCATCGAAGCGGCGGCCCCCGGTCTCATCACCTTTGGTTGCAATCGCGAGTGCAGCCTCGAACCATGCCGGGGCGGGCATGCGTGCCCGAGCAGACCGCCTTATGGCGACAGCGAACCGGCGTGCGTCAGGCTCATCGAGCACGACGGCCAGAACCGCCGATGCATCGACGATCACTTGGGCAATCCGTTCTCGTCGTACATCCAGCTTGTGTCGGAGCTGACCGGTTCACTCATGTGGGAACGGATCTCCTTGGCGATCGCCATGACGCAATCGACCTCCGCCTCCACAACCCGTTCGCGTTCTCTGCGCTCCAGTTCCGCCCGCAGCGCCTTGATGACGCCGGTCAGGCTTTCACCAGTCAGTTCAGACAGCCGGGACGCCAGCCGATACGCGTCCTCACTCTTGATGTTCAGTTGCGCGCCCATAAAGGTAGAAACTCCGCAGCATCGGTAGAAATAGACCCGCCGATGCCGAGAGTCACGAAATACGTCAGCTCATGCCGCGCAGGCGATCTCCCGGGTGATCGCCATGATGCATTCGTGGCGTCGCCGGCGTGCCAACGCCCGATCGCGCTCCTCACGCAATGCGGTGATCACTGCAAATCTCAGGCTGTCACCGGTGAGCTCCACCAGTTCGGCCGCAAGCTGGGAGACTTCCGCATCCTCGATCAGCAGTTCCATGTTGTTTCCTTCCCTTTCCTCGATCATTGGTTTTCGCCTGCGACCCAGGCCTCGCAGCAGCCTTTCGCCAGGCTGCGCACGCGGCCGATATAGCTGGCCCGCTCGGTCACGCTGATGACGCCCCGCGCATCCAGCAGGTTGAACAGATGACTCGCCTTGATGCACTGGTCATACGCCGGCAAGGCCAGTCCCCGTTCCAGCAGTGCCGCACACTCGCCCTCCGCATCGGCGAAATGCCGCGTCAGCAACGCGGGATCAGCGTATTCGAAATTATAGGCACTGTATTCGCGTTCGGCGCGCAGAAAGACGTCGCGATACCGCACGCCCGCACCGTTGAAGTCCAGGTCGAAGACGTTGTCCACGTCCTGCACATACATCGCCAAACGTTCCAGCCCGTAGGTCATCTCGAACGACGGCAGCATCACCGGAATGCCGCCGACCTGCTGGAAATAGGTGAACTGTCCCACCTCCATGCCGTCGCACCACACCTCCCAGCCCAGACCCCAGGCGCCAAGTGTCGGGCTTTCCCAATCGTCTTCCACGAAACGAAAGTCGTGCTGCAGCGGATCCAGGCCGAGTTCGCGATAGCTTCCCAGCAACAGTTCCTGCGCATCATTCGGCGAGGGCTTCATGATCACCTGGTACTGGTAGTAGTGCTGCAGCCGGTTCGGATTTTCGCCATAGCGGCCATCGGTTGGCCGGCGGCTTGGCTGCACGTAGGCCGCGCGCCACGGCCTCGGCCCCAGTGCCCGCAGTGTGGTCGCCGGATGGAACGTGCCGGCACCCATTTCCAGATCGTAGGGCTGCAGGATTACGCAACCCTGCCGCGACCAGTAGTCGTGCAGCCGCAGGATCAGTGCCTGAAAACTGGGCTTGGTGCCGTTCATCTGGCCGGGCTCGGTTGATTGCGGCGCCACATAGAGCAAGCCCGCACAGGCGGCAACACCGCACGCAGCAACGCTCCCCGCTGGGGGTGCAAGAGCTGCTCGCACTGCTATCTTTACTGCATGTCCATCGACGGCCAGACCGACCAAGTCATCCGTGACATTCTCACCGGCGCGACGGCCAGACCGACCAAGTCATCCGTGACATTCTCACCGGCGCCCGGCGCATCGCCGTGGTCGGTGCATCTGACAAGACCTGGCGCCCATCGTATGGCGTGTTCGGGTTCCTGCTCTCGCGCGGCTATGACGCCACGCC
>JBKPSV010000164.1:0-40666 GCA_046735215.1 Pseudomonadota bacterium
GCCCAGGCCACCGTGCGTCGTTGGTTGCGGCGTCTGCCATGAGCATCACCCGCCGTCACGTGCTGGCCGGTCTAAGCGCCTGCATCGCAGCCGGGATCCTGGCATGCACGGCCGGCTTTGCCTGGTTCCTGCACCTTGCCGACAGTCGCGCTCAGGCTCCCGCTCATGCCGAGGGTATCGTTGCCTTTACCGGGGGTCCCGAACGGGTCGAAACCGCTCTGCGGTTGCTAGCCGAGGGGCACGCCGATCGGCTGCTACTCTCCGGCATTGGCGGGGGTGCGGAGCTTTCCGGATTGGCGCACCGTGCCGGGGTCGATCCGCTGCCGCTGGCGCCGCGGGTCACCATCGATCGCACTGCTGCCACAACCAAGGGCAACGCGCTGGCCACCGCCGACTGGGCGCGCAGCAACAACGTCCGCTCGCTGCTGGTCGTGACGGCGGCGTATCACATGCCGCGCGCGCTGACAGAATTGGCCCGGACATTGCCCGGGGTGGTGCTGCACCCTCTGCCGGTGGCAGCACATGAGCGATCGACCGAACCGGCCTTACGTCTGATGGCCGAGGAGTACATCAAGTTCCTGGCCACGGCGACCGGCCTGACCACTGTCCTGCCAGAACGCGAGCCCACGCTGGTGCGTCCCAGCCATGCCGGATGATGTTGCTGCGATCCACGCTGTTCAATCTATACTTCTTCCTGCTGACTTTCGTGCTCACCGTGGCGCTCGCCACGCCTGTCAGAATCGTGGCGCCGCGTAGGGTCCTGGACGTCGCAATGCTCTGGGCGCGCCTGCTTGTGACAGGGCTGCGGGTGATCTGCGGCATTCGTCTGTCGGTGCAGGGATTGGAACACCTGGGATCTGGTCCCGCGCTGATTGCCTCGACTCATCAGTCGGCATTCGACACCTTCGTCTGGCTCACGCTGGTTCCACGCTGCTGTTATGTCTTGAAGCAGGAACTGCTGCGGATCCCCCTGTTCGGTCCCCTGATGCCGTTGGCCGGCATGATCGCTGTGGATCGTCGCGGCGGCGCGAGCGCAATGCGCCATCTGTTGCGCGAAGGCGAACGAGCGGTTCGCGAGGAGCGGCAGATCGTCATTTTCCCTGAGGGAACCCGGGCCACTCCTGGCCAACAGCTCCCGCTGCAGCCTGGCGCTGCGGCGCTGGCTGCCCGAACCCGATTGCCAGTAATTCCAGTGGTTACCGACTCGGGCCGGTGCTGGGGACGTCGCGCGTTCCAGAAGCTGCCCGGGACAATCCATATAAGGTTGCTGAAACCCCTCTCGCCGGAGGCAGGACGCGACAAACTCAGGCATCACCTCGCCCAGGCGCTCAGAAGCGCACCTGTGGAGAACTCTGGGGGTTGAGCGCCTACTCAGCTCGCATATCATGGCAGTCCTGATCTACAACCTATTGAAGAAAAACAAACAGTTTGAAGGTGCGCTGCGATGGCAGGCTGACGCTCAACATGGGGATAGAGGTGAAGCGGCGTTCCGAGCAGCCCGTTGCAGGTCCGCAATTTGCGAAGTTCAGTTCCGGTGTCGCGTTGCCTCCCTTGCATGTTTGCCTATAAGCGGCGAGCGGTTCAGCATGAGGCCATATGCGGCGCAGGCGGAAGTTGTGGCTCATTTTGCTTGCCGTGCCGCTCGTGCTGCTTGCTGCCGACACGATTTACTGGCGAATCGCTGGTGCCAATTTGGAACGTGGCTTCGCCAATTGGGTCGCAGCGCAGAAAGCCAACGGCTGGACCGAGCAGAATGGACCGACCAGCCTAGGCGGCTGGCCTCTTGCGGCGACACTTATCATTCCCGCACTGTCCCTCACGCATGAGGGTCTTGGCTTGCCGGGCGAGGTTGCCTGGAGTGCCGACAAAGTAACGCTGCGGATCGCATTGGCTCGACCCACGGTGCTCGAGATTTCGCCGGAAGGTCAGCAGCGTGTACAGCTGGCCGGTGGGCCGGCCGTGCCATACACCGCCGGCCGCCTCCGCCTGCTCTTGCCGCTGCAAGACACCAACTGGCCTGACTTCATCGACCTCGGGGCCGCCAATCTGCGAGCTGAGACCCAGGCCGGCGTCACCAGCGCAAAAGGTTTGCAGGTGCATCTGATATTTCATCCAGAGGCGCATTCCGGCGAACCAGCGGCCATCGCCTCGCTTCGTGCTGCAGATGTTAGCCCTCCGCCTCGCGGCATCCGCCCGCTAGGCCCCAACATCTCCAAGATGGAGGTGGACATGGCCCTGACTGGTCCGCTCCCGGCCGCAGGAAAACCCGCCGAGCAAGCCGCAAGCTGGCGCGATGGTGGTGGCTCGCTGGAAATCCAGCGCTTGATGCTGACCTGGGGGCCGCTCGATCTCACCGCGGGCGCGACACTGGCACTCGACGACCAATTGCAGCCGATGGGCGCCGGGAACGCCCGCATCGTCGGCTATGCCGAAACCCTGGACGCTCTGGCGGCGCATTCGATGATCAGCCGATCGGCCGCCACCGCGGCCAAGGCCGTATTGTCACTGCTCGCCAATGCGCCCGACGACGGTTCGCGGCCCGACGTGGAGGTGCCGCTGACGCTGCAGTACCGGACCCTGTCGATGAGACAGGTCCCACTTCTGCGTCTGCCCGAACTGGATTGGCCATAACGCACTTGGGACTTGGCGACCACCGGGTGGAAGCGTAATGTGGGAACGTGAGATTCTATCCGAACAGCTCGCGAATTAGCGGCCCGGCTGCCTGAGCAGCCGGGGATCCTCCCGCGTTCATTTCGCATCTGCCGTTTCGGAGCTCTCTTCCATGTCTGAATCTTACGTCGCCGTCCGCTTCATGCTCGATGCGGATGTGTCGCCTGGCTTATTGTGTCGTCTCCTGCAACCGTTTGGGCGCCGGGACCTCATTCCAGACCGCATGTGGTCGCATCGCTCCGGCGGCACCATGCACGTCGAGATTGCTATGGATGCTATGCCGGCCGACGCGGTGCACCTTCTCGAGGGCAATCTGCGCCAGGTGATCGGCGTGCGCGCCCTGACCCAGCTGCGGCCGGAGGCGATCCGCCAGGCGGCTTGAAGCCCGTCCAGCCGTCTGCATAGTAACGCACCCGGCAACCGCACGAGGTGGGCATGCCCGGCGAAGCTGCTGTCTTGCTGGCCCGCACGCAATTCGCGCTGACTGTCGGCTTCCACATCGTGCTGCCGGCATTCAGCATCGGACTGGCGAGCTATCTCGCGGTGCTGGAGGTCCTGTGGCTGGTCACGCGCCGACAGGTGTATCGTGATGTCTATCAGTATTGGCTGAAGGCGTTCGCTATCACCTTCGGCATGGGCGTCGTCTCCGGTGTGGTGATGTCGTACGAGTTTGGCACCAACTGGGCGCGCTTCGCCGACAAGGCCGGCCCCGTGATTGGGCCACTGATGGGCTACGAGGTGCTGACGGCCTTCTTCCTGGAGGCTGGCTTCCTGGGCATCATGCTGTTCGGCCGCGAGCGCGTCTCTCGCGGCATCTACTGCTTTGCCACGTTGATGGTCGCCGCCGGCACGCTGATGAGTGCATTCTGGATCCTCGCCGCCAATTCGTGGATGCAGACGCCGCAAGGCTATGCCGTAACGCCCGACGGCATGTTCGAGCCGGTCGACTGGTGGCAGGTCATCTTCAACCCGTCCTTCCCGTATCGGCTGGTCCACATGGTGATCGCGTCCTACCTGTCGGTCGCTTTCATTGTGGGGGCGGTCGGCGCGTGGCACATGCGACGCGACCTGCAGAACCAGGCCGCTCGCCTGATGTTCTCGATGGCGATGTGGATGGCCGTCGTCGTGGCACCGCTACAGGTGCTGGCGGGCGATCAGCATGGACTGAACACGCTGGAGCATCAGCCGGCCAAGGTCGCAGCACTGGAGGGCGACTGGGAATCACGCCCAGGCCAGCCGTTGATCCTGTTCGGAATGCCCAACATGGAGAAGGAACGCACCGATTGGGCCATTGAGATCCCGAATCTTGGAGCGCTGGTCCTGACGCATACCTGGAACGGTGCCATCAAAGGCTTGAAGGACTTCCCGCCGCAGGATCGCCCCTATGCGCCTGTGGTCTTCTGGGCGTTCCGGATCATGGTGGGGCTTGGCCTGCTGATGGCGGCGGTCGGCATTTGGGGCGCGTGGCTGCGTATCCGCAATCGCCTCTACACGTCACCGTGGCTGCGGCGCGCCATGCTGCTGCTGGCACCTTCGGGCTTCATCGCCCTGCTCGCCGGCTGGACGGTCACCGAAGTCGGCCGCCAGCCTTTTACCATCTATGGACTGTTGCGCACTGCCGATAGTGCCTCGCCTATCGACACGCCGGGCGTTGCCACGTCGTTGGCCGCCTTTGCCGTCGTATATGCAATTGTGTTTGGTGCCGGGTTCCTCTTCCTGTTTCGCGTGCTGCGCCGGGCACCGATAACAGGCGAGCCTGGACCTCGGAGCGGGGTTCCCGTCCGCTCGGCCGGTATCACTCCAGCCCCGGCCCTGCGGGGGCAGCCATGATGAGCGGATCCGACTCACCCGTGGCAATAGAAGGCCAGGCTGTTGCCCAGGACCTCACATGACGTGGCTGCCGGTAGTCTGGGCTGGGCTGATCGCGTTCGCGGTCTTGGCTTACGTGCTGCTGGACGGCTTCGATCTGGGTGTCGGCATTCTGTTCGCCACCGAGCGGCGCGAAGAGGATCGCGACGTCATGGTGAACTCCGTCGTGCCGGTCTGGGATGGCAACGAGACCTGGCTGGTGCTGGGCGGCGGTGGCCTGTTCGCCGTGTTTCCTCTCGCCTACGCCGTGATCATGCCGGCGCTGTATCCGGCGATCATCGCCATGCTGCTGTCCCTGGTGTTCCGCGGTGTCGGTTTCGAGTTCCGTTTCAGCGCCGCGACGATGCGCGGCCGGGTTTGGTGGGACCGCGGGATCTGCATCGGCTCAACCCTGGCAGCGTTCTGTCAGGGCCTTGTCCTTGGCGGTCTGCTGCAAGGCATCCACGTGCAGGACCGCGTCTACGCTGGCGGCTGGTGGGACTGGCTGACACCGTTCACCCTGCTCTGCGGCATCGCCGTCGTCATCGGATTTGCGCTACAGGGCGCCTGTTGGCTGGTTTGGCGCTGCGAGGGCGCATTGCAGCAGCGCGCGCGGCAGCAGGCGCGCGTCCTCGCGGTTGCGACACTGCTGCTGATCGTCACCGTCAGCCTGTGGACGCCACTGCTGCACCCGGCGTTCAGTCAGCGCTGGTTCACCTGGCCCAACGTCGTCTTGACGAGCCCCGTGCCTATCCTGGTAGCGCTGATTGGTTGGCTCCTCTGGCGAGGACTGAACCGAGGACACCACGCATCCCCTCTGCTCTGCGTCCAGGCTTGGTTCGTCCTGTGCTATGCCGGTCTCGGGATCAGCCTCTGGCCCCTCATCGTGCCGCCGGACATCACCATCTGGGACGCCGCCGCGCCGCCCGTGAGCCAGCACTTCCTGCTGGTCGGCGCGCTGATCCTGGTGCCCATCATCCTGTGCTATACCGGCTTCGCCTATTGGGTGTTCCGCGGGAAAGTCCGCCCGGGCATGCACACCTACTGAACGGCTGTGCGGCAGCTATGCAGCTTCAGCCAATACCAGCCGCCGGCGGGGCACCGCCTCGACCGGCATTGCCGCATACATATCCTTGACCGCCTCCGTGATCGTTACGCCTGCCAGGGCCGGCGCCCAGCGCCGCCCGGTCTGCTCGAGCAGTCGCGCGCCGCGCAATACCAGGCGCCAGCGAGACGGCGGCAAATAGAGGGCGCTGTCCCGCCGCTCCACACGATAGAGTGAAGCCGCCAACAGACGGCCGATCTGGCCGAACGAATAGGGCTGGCCATGGCCGAACGGCGTGCTCTCCCAGTAGGCCCACATGCCGCTGCGATTTGGCGCTACAACCAGGAGGCGACCATCGTCTTTCAGTATCCGCCAGGTCTCGCGCAGCATCCGCCGCGCGCTCTCCGCGGCCTCCAGCCCGTGCACCAGCAGCACCCGATCGAAAAACAGGTCGGGAAACGGCAGCGCATCCTCCTCGGATGTGCACGACAGGTTCGGTTCGCCCAGAGGCCAGCGGGTGGCCCCCATCTGCGCCGGCGTCAGCGCTATGCAGCGCGTTGCCTGATCGCGCCACAGCCGCAGGTAGGGTTCGGCAAAGCCCATGCCCAGCACCGACTGCCCTCGGAGGTCGGGCCACAAGAGTGTCAGGCGCTCGCACAACAGCCGCTCGGCCACCGCCCCGCGCGGCGTGGCATAGAAGTCGGCGGCGGCGTGCGTATCAGCTGCCATCCAATGCCTATAGCACGACCGTCAGTTTCCGGTCGCGGGCGGCGGTGCTAGACTCGGTCTATGACAGTCACAGCACAATCAGTCCCCATCCTGTCCGACAACTATGCCTGGATGCTGCGCGAGAGCGGGTCTGGAGCGGTTGCCATCGTTGATCCTGCGGATGCCCAGCCGATCATCGCCGCACTGGAAAAGGCCGGCGGGCGGCTCGACCTGATCCTGCTGACGCACCACCACGCCGATCACATTGCCGGGGTCGACGAGGTGCGGGCGCATTTCAAGGGCGCCAAAGTGGTCGGAGCGGCGAAAGACGCTCACCGGCTTCCGAAGTTGGACCAGCAGGTGAACGAAGGTGATAGCGTCGCGTTCGGCAACGCCAGCGCCAGGGTGATCGATACCCCCGGCCACACCCGGGGCCAGATCAATTACTTTTTCGACGATGGCGAAATCCTGCTGTCCGGCGATACGCTGTTCAGCCTCGGCTGTGGTCGGCTGATCGAGGGCACCGCGGAGGAGATGTTCGCCTCGCTGCGCAAACTTGCTGCGCTCCCGGGCAGCACCCGGGTCTGTTGCGGCCATGAATACACCGAGAGCAACGCGCGCTTTGCTTTGAGCGTCGAGCCGAACAACGCAGCCCTAAAGGCACGCACCGAGGAGGCACACCGTCAGCGCGCCGCGGGTGAGCCGACCGTGCCGTCGACGATGGCGAGCGAACTTGCGGCCAACCCATTCCTGCGCGCTCCGGACGTCGCCACCTTCGCCGACTACCGCGCAAAGAAGGACAGTTTCAGGTGAAATCAAGCGATTGATCGACCTGCGCGATGCTTCCGCTGCGGCGGAGGCGGTGATAGAGGCCTTGGCATTGCAGCCGCATCCCGAAGGCGGCCACTACCGCGAGACTTGGCGCGATGAGTCGGCGGACGGATCGCGCGATGCCGGCACCGCGGTTTTGTTTCTGCTGCGTGAAGGCGAACGTAGTCACTGGCATCGTGTCGACGCGGCCGAGCTATGGATCTGGCAGGCGGGCGCACCATTGCTGTTGCAGATCGACGTTGACGCAGCGCGTACGCTTGGCCCAACCATCGGCGGTGGTGAATCGCTGCAGCAGCTTGTGCCGCGAGATCACTGGCAGGCCGCGCGCAGCCTGGGGCGATGGACATTGTGCAGCTGCATTGTCGCGCCCGCCTTTTCCTTCGAGGGCTTCGAGCTCGCTCCGCCAGGCTGGCAGCCTTCTCGATGATGCCCGCGTTCCCCTAGGTCGCCGTATGCTGCGTTTCCTGCTGCGCCGAGTAGTGCTCGCCGTTCTGGTCTGCCTCACCGTGCTGGTCATCAGCTTCGCACTGACCCGATTGTCCGGCGATCTTGCGATCTCCATTGCCGGTCCAAACGCCACCGAGCAGGATATCGCGACAATTCGCAAGAATTATGGGCTCGATCGGCCGCTGCCAATACAGTTCGTCGACTGGGCAATGCACGCAGCCCAAGGCGATCTCGGCCGATCGTATCTATACCACGCGCCGGTCGCCGGACTGATCAAGGAGCGTATGCCGATCACCCTGACTTTAGGCCTGACCGGTCTCGTCATCGCACTCATCGTCGCTATCCCGCTTGGCGTCATCGCCGCAACGCGCGAAGGCTCGCCGCTCGACAAGGCCATCGGGCTGCTGGCGCTGTTCGGTCAGGCTATGCCGAGTTTCTGGCTGTCGCTTGTGCTGATCATCTGGCTTGGTCTCAATTTGCAGCTGCTGCCGATCTCCGGCATCGACACTTGGCAGGGCTATATCATGCCCGGCATCGTGCTGGCATTCTCCGCCATTCCGGCGCTGATGCGCCTGACCCGTGCCGGCATGATCGATGCGCTGTCGTCGGACTACATCCGCACCGCGCGGGCGAAAGGGCTGAGTGCTACGAAGATCGTGCTGAAGCACGCGCTGCGCAATGCGGCGATGCCGGTTGTCTCCGTTGCTGCCGTGCAGCTCGGCTTCATGCTCGGCGGTTCCATTGTCATCGAGGCAGTCTTCGCGCTGCACGGTGTCGGCTATCTGGCCTGGGAGTCGATCAGCAAGAATGATTTTCCGGTTGTCCAGGCGGTCGTGCTGATACTTGCCATCATCTATATCGGGCTGACGCTGCTTGCCGACGCGATGAACGCCGTGCTCGATCCGCGGCTGCGCGCAGCATGAAGCACGCTGCAACCGGTCTCGGCGCGCTCATCGTTTGCGCGGTGCTGCTGGTGGCGATCGTCGCTCCCTTGGTCGCACCGCACGATCCGTTTGCGCAGGACCTCACCCAACGACTTGTGCCGCCTGAGTGGATGGACGGAGGTTCGGCCGTGCATCCATTCGGCACTGACCAGCTCGGCCGTGACTATCTGTCGCGTCTGCTCTATGGCGCGCGCATCTCCATGCTGATCGGCACATTCACCGTTATTACATCTGGGCTGATCGGTATCACGCTCGGCGTGTTCGGGGGCTATTTCGGCGGGAAGATCGACGAGGTGGTGATGTTCATCATTACCTGTCGCCTCTCCATTCCGTTGATCCTGGTGGCATTGACCGTGGTGGCGCTGATCGGCAGCTCACTCTCGGTGGTGATCCTGACGCTTGGCCTGCTGTTGTGGGAGCGTTTCGCTGTCGTCTCACGCACGACGGCCATGCAGGTGCGCAATCTGGATTACATCGCCGCAGCGCAGGCGGCGGGCGCCTCGCGTCGCCACATCCTGTTGCGCGAGGTGCTGCCGAATATCCTCACACCTCTTGTGGTGGTCGCGACATTGGAGATGGCATTGGCGATCCTGCTGGAAGCGGCGTTGTCTTTCCTCGGTCTGGGCGTTCCGCCGCCATTGCCGTCCTGGGGACTGATGATCGCCGAGGGCAAGGACTACATGTTCTTCTCGCCGTGGGTGATCATGATCCCCGGCGTTGCCCTTTTCGTGCTTGTGCTTGGCATCAATTTGCTGGGCGACGGCTTGCGCGATTTGCTGGGGACCCGCCGGCTGGCATGACTCCCGTGCTTGAAGCCAGCAACCTGCGCGTCACCTTCGGCAGCAGCGTCGCCGCGGTGCGCGGTGCGTCATTGACGGTGAACCGTGGTGAAACGCTTTGCCTGGTCGGCGAATCAGGCTGCGGCAAGTCGGTCACGGCACTCGCGATCATGGGCCTGCTGGCGCGCACCGCTCACCGCAGTGCCGATATCCTGCGTTTCCACGATTATGACCTTACGCGACTGTCCGAGCGGGGCATGGCACAGCTGCGTGGCGATCGGATCGCGATGATCTTCCAGGAACCAATGACGAGCCTGAACCCGGCCTACACCATCGGCTCGCAGATGGCAGAAGTATTCGAACGCCATCGTCGCGTTGCGCGCGCCGCCGCGCTGGATCGGGCAGCCGAGTTGCTGCAGCGGGTCGGCATCACCGCGCCAGGCCTGCGGCTGAAGCAGTATCCACATCAGCTGTCCGGGGGACTGCGTCAGCGGGTGATGATTTCAATGGCGCTGATGTGCGAACCGGAATTGCTGATCGCCGATGAACCCACCACCGCGCTGGATGTGACAGTGCAGGCGCAGATCCTTCGCCTGTTGCAGAACCTGCAGCGCGAACTTGGCCTGTCGCTGCTGCTGATCACCCACGATCTCGGCATCGTCGCGCGCATGGCCGATCGCGTCTCCGTGATGTATGCGGGCGAAATCGTGGAAAGCGCGTCGGCCGGCGAACTGTTCGCCGCGCCGACACATCCGTATACACGCGGGCTGCTGCGCTGCATTCCGGTACCCGGACAGGTCCGACGCGACGAACCTCTGGGCAGCATCCCCGGCGTGGTGCCGCGCATCGCTCCCGATTTCGTCGGCTGCTCGTTTCGTGACCGCTGCGCGCACGCTATGCCGGACTGCGCGCGCAACGTGCCGCGCCAGGGCGCCGCCGTCGACCACGACTACCTATGTCGTCTGTCTCCGGATTGGATCCGAGCCGAAGCCGCATGACCCACGCGGTCGAGGTGCGCAACGTGCGCCGCGTCTTCCGCACGCGCGCCGGTCTGCTGACGGCCGAGCGGGTGGTGCACGCCGTCGATGGCGTGTCGTTTGCCCTTCCCGCCGGCCACGTACTCGGGATCGTCGGTGAGTCCGGCTGCGGCAAATCGACGCTGGCCCGCATGATCCTCGGCCTGCTGCCGGTGAGCGAGGGCGAGATATTGGTCGATGGTCGCAGCCTCGCCGTGATGGATCGCCGCGAGCGGGCCCGACTGATCCAGCCGGTGTTCCAAGACCCGTTCTCTTCGCTCAACCCGCGCCACCGGGTGCGCGATATCGTCGCCCTGCCGCTCGCGGCACAGGGCGATATCTCCGGCGGGCAGCAGCGCGACCGCGTTATGGAGATGTTGGCACGCGTCGGCATCTCCTCCGAGATTGCAGACCGCCAGCCGGCACAACTTTCAGGCGGGCAGCGGCAACGCGTGGCGATCGCGCGCGCCTTGGTGCTGCATCCGCGCATCGTTGTGTGCGATGAGCCCACCAGTGCGCTGGACGTGTCGGTGCAGGCACAGATCCTCAACCTGCTCGCGGAACTGCGACGCGACCTCCAGCTGACCTATTTGTTCATTAGTCACAATCTTGCAGTGGTCGAGCACATCGCGACCGAGGTGGCGGTCATGTACCTCGGTCGTTTCGTGGAACAGGCGCCGGTGGATGAATTGTTCGGAGAACCGCGCCACCCCTATACGCGCGCACTGTTGTCCTCGGTGCTGACACCCGAGCCCGGCATGGGCATTCCAGACGTTGGTCTCGGCGAGACCTACCCGGACCCGGCCAACATCCCATTTGGCTGCCGCTTCCATCCGCGCTGTCCCCTCGTCTTCGATCGCTGCCGCACCGAAGCGCCGGACAATATCGTCAGTCACGGACGGCTGACTGAATGCCTGCTTGCCGAAAGCGCGCCGGGAACATAAATAGAACGCCTCATATCCGAGGCTGTCGTGGACGAAAAGCTTTCCCGGAAGCTGCGTATCCTGGCAGACGCAGCGAAGTACGATGCGTCTTGCGCTTCATCGGGTGCGCCGAAGCGCGCGGCCGGCGCCGATGGCATCGGATCGACCAGCAACGGCATTTGTCACGCCTACACGCCGGACGGCCGCTGCGTCTCGTTGCTAAAAATTTTGCTGACCAACTTCTGCCAGTTCGACTGCGCCTACTGCATCAACCGGGTGTCATCGAACATTCCGCGTGCGCGATTTCGGGTCGAGGATGTCGTGACACTGACGATCGAATTCTACAAGCGGAACTACATCGAAGGGCTGTTTCTGTCTTCCGGCATCATCCGCTCACCGGACTACACGATGGAGCAGATGGTGCTGGTGGCGAAGACGTTGCGCCAGCAGCACCGCTTTGCCGGCTACATTCATCTGAAGACCATTCCCGAAGCCAGCCCCCTGCTGATAGAGCAAGCGGGTCTCTGGGCCGATCGCCTGTCGATCAACATCGAACTTCCGACCGAACGCAGTCTGCGCGACTTCGCGCCCGACAAGAGCGGTTCATCGATCCGCTCTGCCATGGGCCAGATGCGCATGCGCATCGAAGAGGCCCGTGCCGATCGCCGCCGCTATTCCCCCGCCGGCCAGAGCACGCAGGTCATCGTCGGCGCCGATGCGACGACCGACGCACAGATGCTGCAGACCACCGACGCGCTCTATCGCCGCTACGCTCTGAGCCGCGTCTATTACTCCGCCTTCAGCCCAATCCCCGATTCCAGCAGCACGTTGCCGTCGCAGCCGCCGCCATTGCAGCGCGAGCACCGCCTTTACCAGGCCGACTGGCTGCTGCGTCATTACGGCTTCAGCGTACCAGAGGTCGTTGCAGGTACCGATGGCGGCATGCTCGATCTGGAGATCGACCCCAAGCTCGCCTGGGCGCTGCGCAATCGCCATCTGTTTCCCGCCGACGTGAACTCGGCCGACCGCGATCTACTGCTCCGCGTGCCAGGGCTGGGAAAGCGCGCCGTCGATCGCATCATCCTCGCTCGACGCCACACGAAGCTGCGCTTCGTCGATATTGCTCGGCTGACGACAGCGCTGAGGCGCGCACAGCCGTTTCTTATTACCCAGGACCATCGCCCGGTTCGCCTGACGGACCGCGCCGACCTGCGCTCGCGACTGGTTCGCGCCGATCGCCAACCTGACCTGTTCGCATGGCCCACCACAACGTTGCCATAGGTCCAGGCGCCGATCTGCCGGGGTTTCGCCAAGCCGCACGTCTGCTGATCGCGCGACATATCGCACCGTCCGATGTGACCTGGAGCTGCAACGAGCAACCGCCACTTCTCGGCGTTGGCATTTTGGGCGATGCCGAGCCGCTCATGTTGCCGCGATCCGCCGCCGATCTGATCGACAGCGCGATCTGCCACCGCGATCCGGAGCGTTACGCGCTGCTGTACGCGCTGATATGGCGTCTGCAGCACGGTGAACGCGCGCTGCTCGAGGTCGCCAGCGACAAGCTGACGCACCGCCTGGAGAAGATGCGCAAGTCGGTGCGTCGCGACATCCACAAGATGCACGCCTTCCTGCGCTTCCGCCGCGCCCCGATTGCAGAGGAGCACTTCGTCGCCTGGTTCGAGCCCGAACACCACGTCCTGGCCGCAGTCGCGCCATTCTTCATCGAGCGTTTCCGAGGAATGATCTGGTCGATCATCACACCGCTGGGTTCGCTGCATTGGGATCGCGAACAATTGGTGTGCGGCGCACCCGGCCGCCGTAGCGACGCACCGCCGGATGATGCGTTCGAGGCAGGCTGGCGCGGCTACTACGAGAGCGTGTTCAACCCGGCGCGCGCCAATCCGGAGGCCATGCGCCTGCACATGCCGAAGAAATACTGGCGCAACATGCCCGAGACCGACGCCATCCCGGAACTACTGCGATCCGCCGCCGCGCGTGTCGATACCATGCTCCGCGACAGCGGCACGTCATGACGTTACGAAATCTGGTCGTCGTGCTCGGCGATCAGCTCGATCCGGACTCGGCAGCGTTCGACGGCTTCGATTCGCGGCGCGATGCTATTCTGCAGATGGAGGTGCGCGAGGAAGCGAACTATATCCCGCAACATCGCCGGCGGCTCGCATTTTTCTTCGCCGCAATGCGGCATTTCCGCGACGAACAGCGCGCCGTGGGACGTCGTGTTGAATATTCCGCACTGGACGACAAGGCCAACCGCGGCAGCCTGCATGCGGAATTGCAGCGCCAGGCGCGCCGACTGCGTCCACAGCACATTACCGTCCTGGAGCCAGGCGACTGGCGCGTGCGCGAACAGCTTTGCCGGCTGGACCTGTCCATCGAATGGCGTGACGACCACCATTTCCTCTGCTCACGCCGCGACTTTGTCAGCTTTGCTCAATCCCATCCGCGCATGGTGCTGGAGACCTTCTATCGTTCGATGCGTCGCCGGCTCGGCATCATGCTGCAAGGCGATGGCGAACCGGTGGGCGGCAGATGGAACCTCGATGCCGATAATCGTGCGGCTTTCAGTCGCAAAGGGCCGCCGCGCATTCCTCCAGTGCCACGCTTCTCGCCGGATGCAACGACGCGGGGTGTCGTCGCGCTGGTGCGGAGGGAGTTTCCCGACAGTCCTGGTCGCCTGGACGATTTCGATTTGCCGGTCAGCCGCTCTGATGCGTTGCAGTCACTCAGCGACTTTGTTGGGCACCGGCTGGCCGCGTTCGGTCGCTATCAGGATGCGATGCACGGCGGTGAGGCTTTCCTGTTTCACTCGCACCTCTCGGGCCTGTTGAACCTGCATCTGTTGAGCCCGCGCGAGGTGGTCAATGCCGCACTGAAACAGCGCGGTGTCCCGCTAAATTCGCTGGAAGGTTTCGTCCGCCAGATCATCGGCTGGCGCGAATTCGTCCACGGCATCTACTGGCGCCTCATGCCGCACTACGCGGAGCACAATGCGCTCGATGCCGATCTGCCGGTGCCACGCTTCTACTGGACCGGTGAGACCGATATGCGCTGTCTCGCCGAAGCGATTCGCCACACGATCGATCATGCCTATGCGCATCACATCGAACGACTGATGGTCCTCGGCCAGTTCTGCCTGTTGCTCGGCGTCCGGCCTTACGACGTGCACCGCTGGCATATATCGATGTTCTGGGACGCCATCGACTGGGTGTCGCTGCCCAACGCGCTGGGCATGAGCCAGCACGCCGACGGCGGCATCGTCGGGACCAAACCCTATGCCGCGTCGGGCAACTATATCAACCGCATGAGCGATCATTGCCGTCATTGCCGCTATGACCCGCGCAAGGCGGTGGGCAACGATGCCTGTCCGTTCACGACGCTCTACTGGGATTTTCTCGCCCGCCACAGGTCGCGGTTCGCGAACAACCCCCGCATGGCGTACGCCTATCGCAACCTGGATCGGAAGGATCGACAGGAGGTGTCCGCGATCGGCCGCCATGCCGAGACGCTCAAGACGCAGTCGACAGTACAGACCTTCCTGTAGGCGCAACGTTCTATCGCGTTGCGTGTCGACCCCACGCGCGCGACAGTCGGCGCGGGAACCCGGGAGGACAAGCTCATGCCAGCAGACAAGCAAACCGCAATTGTCACCGGCGCGGCCAGCGGCATAGGTCGCGCGATGACCCTCGGCCTGCTCAGTGCCGGAATTGATGTCGCCGCCGTTGACCGAAACGAGACGGCCCTCGCCGCGCTTGCTGCGACGGTGCAGGACAAGACTGGCACGATGCAGACGATCCCGGCCGACCTCGCGCGACCAGATTCGTTCGATGCGATCGTCTCCGCAGTGCTGAGCCGGTTCGGCAAGATCGACGTGCTGGTCAACAATGCCGGCATCGGTCAGTCCTCGATCAAGCCAGACCAACGGCGCAACCCGCTTCGCTTCTGGGAAATCACTCCCGATCAGTGGCAGCGGTTCGTGACGGTGAACGCCACTGCACCGATCATGATGGCCCGCACCGTGGTGCCGCACATGCTTCAGGCCGGGCAGGGTCGCGTGGTCACAGTCACCACGAGCCTCGGCACGATGGTGCGCGAGGGCTATCTACTTTATGGCGCAAGTAAGGCTGCTGCCGAAGCCGCTATGGCAGTACTCGCCGCGGATCTGAAGGGGACGCGCGTTACTTCGAACGTGCTCGTGCCGGGCGGCGTGACCAACACGGCGATCGTCGGCGACGAGGCAGGCGATCGCACGCGCATGCTGCAGCCGGAAATCATGGTGCCGCCGTTGTTATGGCTGATCTCCGACGCCGCAGCGAGTGTGACCGCCCGTCGCTTCGTGGCGATGGACTGGGATGCCTCGCTGCCCGGCGAACAGGCCGCAGAGAAAGCAGGCGTGCCCATCGCCTGGCTCGGTATTGCGCGCATGCCGGTCGAGCCGACCTAAGCGAAGAGCCGCCGCTCACGGAACCACAAGGACAGCGCACGGCGCGGTCTCAACGATCCGCCGCGCCGTGCTTCCGACAAAGGCCCTGGCAAGCCGGCTACGGCTCGCGTGTCCTACAACGAGCAGGTCGCTCGCGTGCTGCCTCGCAGTGGCGATGATCTGGGCTGCCGCCTCGCCGGTTCGTACCTTACAGGCGACATAAATCCCGTACTCGCTGGCGATGCGGTCCGCCCGCGCGCGGATTGCATCTTCGGCGATTTCCGTCACTGCGACAGCCGGTGAATCTGCATTGTGTTCACGCTCCAGATATCGCTTGATGTCGTCCTGCTGCGTGTCGATCACATTCACGACAGTCAGCAACACCAGTTCAGCAGCAAACTTGGCGGCGATCGATCCGGCGAGCTTCGCTGCTCGCAAAGAGGGTGCCGAGTGGTCAACAGCGCAAAGGATTCGTTTCATCGCTTACCAGAGCCCCAGGGCGTCGGGACCGCTCTTCGTGGCGCCCGCCGCATGATCGACGTGCAGCGCCCTCGCTAGGGGCAACGACGCTGTTCGCGCAGTCAGTTGTTGATCTACCGCGCGTGAGTGCAGGTCATGCGCCCCTTTCATCTCGGGCCAGACCAAGCGCCAGAGCTGCCGAAATGCCTTGAAGACATTGGACCACTCCGCTGTTCATGATTCTTACCGAAAGTTGCGCATGAGCGCGACCGAACGGCATTGATCCAGATCAAGCATCAGGCTCGCGCTGGCCAACGCGGGAATCATCGCACAATCAAAGCAGAGCAGGAGCCTTGGCGCGCCTGATACAGCACCGTATCGTCGCTAAGAAACCATGCGCGCGGGTCGTCCGCCATATAGAACATGTGGCCACCCGAGTAGGTCGTCGGCCGGATTCAGACCGCTGCCAGGTCGACCAGGTTTTGCCCAGTACCAAAGGGTACTCTTCCCGGGTGTCAATCGAACCTGGAAACCTTCGCCACCGCCTGCCGTTTGCCTTCGGCAGGACGAGGATCCCCTATGGAGCAGAACGACAAGGATCGTGAGGCGCACATCCGCCGGATGCAGCAGGAGGCACAGGCCGAGCGCGACAAGGCAAAGGAACGAACGGGAATCGATCGCGAGGTCGAAAATGAAACGCAGACTGTTCGTCCCGGCAGCGATGCACCGTCGCGAGCTGGGATCAGCCCGACTGGGACGGGCGCGGACAACGAGCGCGGCTAATACCAAGTCTCTGTGAGCGTGACTTGCGGGTCTTCCACGACGCGGCGATATTCTGATTCAACCCAGGCGAAGCTGCTCTGGGGGTTCGCCATGCCAATTCCGCTACGGTCCGACTACGATGCGGTGCGCGTCCGTTTGGCTGCACGCGAGAGCAAGGACTCCAACCAGGTCCGTCGATTGTTGTCGCTGGCGGCGATCTACGACGGAGCCACGCGTGCGATGGCTGCCGAGATCGGCGGCGTCACGCGGCAGATCGTTCGGGACTGGGTGCTGAAGTTCAATGCAAGCGGGCCGCAAGGGCTGGTGGACCGCAAGGCTCCGGGCCAGCCGTCGCTGCTCAACGTCAGGCACCGTGCGGCTCTGGCGGCGGTAATCGACAGCGGGCCGATCCCAACGGTCCAAGGAGTGGTCCGCTGGCGCATCATCGATCTGTGCCAGTGGCTGTGGGACGAGTTCCAGATCAGCGTCTCCAAGCAGACGCTCGGCCGCGAACTGCGCGCGATGCGCTTTCGCAAACTGTCGCACGCCCGTGCCATCATGCACAGGCAGCAGGCGCCATTGAGGCGTTCAAAAAAACTTCCCCGCGCTGTTGGCAAGCGTCGCGCACCAGCAGGGCATCGATGTCGCCGACATAGAGGTCTGGTTCGAGGACGAAGCCCGCGTCGGCCAGAAGAACAGGATCACACGCCGCTGGGCGAGGCGCGGCAGCCGCCCACCAGCTCCCTCCGATCAGCGCACCGCATCAACGTATATCTTCGGCGCCATCTGCCCTGCGCTGGGCAAAGCCGTCGGCCTCATCCTGCCCTGGTGCAACACCGAGGCAATGAACCTGCATCTCGCGGCCACCTCAACCAAGGTCGAGCCAGGCAAGCACGCCGTACTACTGCTCGACCAGGCCGGGTGGCACATGACACCGAAGCTCGTCGTGCCCGCCAACATCAGCCTCATCCCGTTGCCGCCCAAGTGCCCCGAACTCAATCCACAGGAAGGCATCTGGCAGTTCATTCGCCAGAACTGGCTCTCCAACCGGATCTTCGCCAGCTACGAAAACCTCGTCGATCACTGCAGTGATGCTTGGAACAAGCTCGTGCAGCAGCCATGGACCATCATGTCCATCGGGCTCCGCAACTGGACGCACGGGTCCTGATCAGCGAGTCTTGGTATAAGACCGCTCTGCAGAGCGCGCTACCGCCTCACGCTGGACTGCCCGTCTTGTGCCATCACCGGGCGATTTTGTCTGCCCTGGCAGCACCGCTGCCTCTTGTACGCCGCGCGGGAACCCGCTGCGATCGTGGTAGCGCCGCCACTCATGCGACTTGCGGGCATGCACGCTGGTTGTCATTTGGCCAGCGGCGATGTCGAGCACCGCTATCCCCATCAGCATCCCGATTGCCAGCCCGACATTAGACCGCTTCGGATTGTCCCGCCGATACGCGCCTAGCAGCGCCGCCAGGTCAATCCCGTCGCCTGCCACGCGACTCCACATCCCCGTCTGCTTCTCGGTGGAAAGCGATACAATGCCCGTGCTGATCTCGCGCGCGCCGAACATTCGCAACAGGCCCTCCCGCCCCTCCATACCGAGGAAGCGCGCCACTGAACGAGGCGCCACCAGTTCGACCGCCCCGAGTGCGATGCTGAACCAACCCAGGCATCGCGCTGTGCGATCGCTGGCAGTGAGAGAACTTGGTCCGCTGCTCAGAATTCTCGGGTCGCCTGCAGAACGCGCGATATTGGCAATGTAGTTCACGGCGGCTCCTAACGGTTCAGGGCTTCAGCACGACCTTGACGCAGCTATCCTGTTTGTCGCGAAATACCTTGTACATCTCGGGACCGTCCTGCAGCCGCGCAGTATGCGTGATGACAAAGGATGGATCGATCTGCCCTTCCTCGATCCTGCGCAGAAGATCGTCGGTCCAGCGATTCACATGTGTCTGGCCCATGCGGAACGTCAGGCCCTTGTTCATCGCCTGCCCCATGGGAATCTTGTCGACCAGGCCAGCATAGACACCCGGGATCGATATGGTGCCCGCCGGACGGCAGACATAGATCATCTCACGCAGAACGTGCGGCCGATCGCTTTCCAAGCCCAGCATCTGCTTCGCCCGATCATAAATGGTATCGGGCAGTGCAATGGTGACATGGCTTTCGAGCCCGGTCGCGTCGATACACTTCTCCGGCCCCTTGCCATCCGTCAGATCGTTCAACCGGCCGACAACGCTCTCCCGGTCGAAGTTGATGGTGATCGCCCCGGCCGCCTCCGCCATGCTGAGTCGTTCCGGCAAGCGGTCGATCGCAACCACCTGCCGCGCCCCGAGCAGAACCGCGCTACGGATCGCCATCTGCCCCACCGGCCCGCAGCCCCAGATCGCGATCGTGTCGGTCTCCTCGATCTCGCATTGAACGGCAGCCTGCCAGCCGGTCGGAAAGATATCGCCTAGAAACAGCACTTGTTCGTCTGTCAGACTGCTCGGTACCTTGATGTGCGTCCTGTCGGCGAACGGTACGCGCAAGTACTCCGCCTGCCCGCCAGGATAACCTCCGGTGAGGTGCGTGTAGCCGAACAGTCCAGCGGTACGGTGGCCGAACACCTTATCGGCGATGTACTTGTTGCGATTTGTTCTTTCACAAACCGAGAAGTTGCCACGATTGCACTGCTCGCACTCGCCGCAGATGATGGTGAATGGCACCACGATGCGATCACCGATCTTAAGGGTGCCGTTCACGCCGGAGCCGACCTCGATCACCTCACCCATCATCTCGTGTCCCATGATGTCGCCTGGCAGCATCGCGGGCACGAAGTTGTGGAACAGGTGCAGGTCTGAGCCGCATATGGCGCAGCTCGTCACTTTCACAATTGCATCCCGAGGATCCTGGATCTCCGGATCCGAAACCGTGTCGCAGCGAATGTCCTCTTTGCCGTGCCAGACAAGCGCTCGCATTACATCTCTCCCAGCTGCCAGGATTGGCGGGCGTGGGAGCCTGAATGCCGGCTTGCTACAAGCGTTCCGCTCGACGCTCCATTGTCGCGTCACCATGCCGTGACGCTCCTGGCTGCACACTGGTAAGACTGCCGATCAGCTTCTCGTAGCGGGCTAGATAGTCCGCCATTCCCAGCTGCTGCTCCGCATAGCGACGGGCACCCTCGCGCAGCCGACGTCCCAGCGATGCATCCTCCAGCGCCCGCAATACCGAATTCGCAAGTCCCTTCGGATCAAAGAACGGGACCAGCAGGCCGTTCTTTTCGTGTCTGACGAATTCACTCACGGTCGGGGTATCACCGCCGACAACCACGCATCCGGATGCCAAAGCTTCACGCAACGACCAGGACGCAACGAACGGATAGCTCAAATAGACATGTGCATCCGACCGCTGCAACATCGCCGTGTAGTGCTTGTAATCAAGCCGTCCCGGAAACAGCACGCGCCCCGGATCGATCTTGTCGCCGAGCTCCTCGAGCATCTTCTGCCGCCACGTCCCTTCCGGCGGAGGTCGGCCATAGCTGATGCCATCTGCGCCTACCAGCACCACACGGACATCCTTCCGGGCGCGCAGCAGATGCGGCACTGCGCGCATCATGACGTGAAAGCCGCGATACGGTTCGAGATCACGTGCCACGTAAGTCACCAGCTTCTCGCCGGGCTTGATCGTGGTGTTACAGATCTTCAGCGGTCGCCGCCGCGCCTCCGGGTTCGGCTTGCAGGTATCGAGATCCACTCCTTCCGGCAACAATGTGATGTACGGTCGCGCCCAATCCGGATAGGTGGAGAGCTGCCACCTGGTCGGTGTCTGCCCATGCGCTCCTAGGTTCAGCGCCAGCAGATTGACACCATTCTTCGCCCGGATGCGTGGATGTTCGGCCGGATGTGTCGGAAATTCCGGATCGAACCCGACATCGATGCCATCGGCGCTGTAATAGAACTCGAAGTAGCCAAGCAGCGGCGTATCCGGCCAGACATCGCGCACATTGAGCAGCTCGCCCCAGCCATGATGCCCAATGATGATGTCGGGCCGGAACCCGAGTTGCTTGAGGTTCTGCGCCGTGTGTGCAACGATATCGGCACGCCGCAGTGCCGCGTCGAGTTCCCGCGCGGCAACATGGACCTCCACCGGCGAACCGGTCGGCTTCGGATACGGCACCACGCGCACGCCATCGATGCGGTTAGCATTCGGCTCGCTGATGAAGACGACATCGTGCTTCTTGGCCCGCACCAGGTGCCGGACGATGTGCAGATACTGGCCAGGAAAATTCTGGTGTACGAACAGGAACTTCACGGGCGTTGCCGCCGCCTCAGCGCGACTTCTTTCGGGTGGCCGTCTTCGATGGCGCCGGTTCCTTGCCTTTGCGACGGATCACAAGCTGGAATGATTCAAGTGCGGCCAGGCTCTCCGCCTCACACGTCTCACCCGCCGGAACCGGCCCCATAGAGCTGCCATCAACAAAGGTCGCCGAATAGCTGCACTCGTGCGTCTTGGATGCCGTGCCCTTCAACCGCAACTTTAGTCCCAATAACGGGAGTGCCATCCCGCGGCTGCCGCAGAACTTGCCGCCCTCGATCCACGGCGACATCCATCCGCGTCCCAGCACGGCCTGATACTCGACGTCGGCGGCCTTCACGCCATTCCGCGGCGTCAGGCTGAACCCCTCGATCCACAGGCGGCTACCCCGCTGCCCAATCCACTCGCCAACCTTCGCAGGGACATCACCTGTCCGCTGCACGTGCGCTACGACCTCGGCTTCGGCCAACGAGGCGGCGGCCAATCCTGCCTGCGAGGGTGCGCTCGCCATCGCCTGCCCGTCCGTTCCGGCTCCCAGCCGCATCACCTGCAGGCGTGGCGCTGTGTCAGGAGGCGCCGACGGCGCCTGATAGACCGTCACCAGTATCTGTGCCGGTCCCTGGGCAACACGCACCAGCGCCGCCGAGTCGCTACCGTTCATCCAGCCGTCTTCACGAAATGTGCTGATGCTGATCGCGTCCGGTCGCCCAACCGGTCCCGGGGGCAGCGAGATCCGCACTCCGGGCAGACCGGTGCGATCCCCTGCTTGCGGAGACCCGGGCACCTGGAACACGCAGAACAGCCCGGTATTCAGCGTCATCAGATGACCGGATACCTTCAGCTCAGCAACGCGCCCCGCCGCGGCGGCGGCGCTCGGAGCAGGCTTCGACTGTGCAGCTTTGGGAGCGGTGATGGCTTCCGACATGAATCATTCTCGCTATGGTAGTTGTCGTTATCCCGATATCTGCAATTCATGCCGAGTTGATCCAGTCTCTGCAACTAGAGCGTCATTAATTTGTGCAGGAAAAAGTCCCAGCGGTAGCAGAGTGCCGCGGCCCGTTCGTCGGATCCGCTCTGCCTGAGCCCCGATATCGAAGGCGACCACGCGCAGACCCGCTTCCCAGGCCTCTCCCAGCGCGAAACACCACGTTTCCGGAAAGACCGACGGGAGCAGTGCCAGGCTGGCTCGCTGCGCCTTGATCAGCGCCACCGCTTCGTCGGTTGCATAAGGTCCTGTGACGAACACCCGCCCCGTGTCGAGCAGCGCCCGGTCGTCGATCGTGTGCCCAACAACAACGAACTCCAGCGGCAGGTCTCTTGCGTCCGCGTCTCGCGCGCAGTCGAGCAGCACCCGAAATCCCTTGTGCACCCCGATCGCGCCGATGACGCATATCCGGAACGCGCCCGCCGGAGCGATTCGTGGCGGGTCATTGATCGCCATATCGTCCGTGTGCGGTTGCACCACCGGTCGGACCGACGGAAAGTGACGTCGCATGCGGGTGCGCGCATCTTCCGAGGGCACCACGACCCGTCGCGCACCGGCGAGCAACTTCGCCGATCGACCGCGCAGCGCTGCGACCGTGATGTCTTCCTCGATCAGGTTCCCACCTGCGGCGACGCACTGCTCGCATTGCGCCACGTCCGGTTCGCCGCAATATCGACCTGCCGGTCCCACCAGCGCCACGCGTCCGCACAACCATGCATAGTCATGCACATGGACCTCATACGGCACGTCCAGCGCCGAGATCAGCTCCATGATTGCGTGATGGTGCCCGACGAAGTGATGCAGTTCGATGCCGACCGGATGTTCACCCCTCAAGAGCCGTTGCAGCGTGCCCATCTCCGCCGGCAGCGCGTAGCGAAGGTCCGGAAACCCATCGCTAACCACGATGCAGCGCCGCCCGGCGCCATCGCGAGCCGGCCGCAGCACGATCACCCGCAGGCCGTTTCTCTGGTGACGCTCCGCCGCCGCCTGGACCTGCCGCTCGACACCGCCACCTTCAGCATGGCTGACAATGATGACCGAGCGGCCGTCCCGTCGCCAATCATCCCGCCAACGCGCCAGATCAAGCCGACGGCGCGCCGCAGCCAGCGGATCCCGCCGCACATGCGCCTGGATCAATTTCTCATAGCCAGGATGCAGCTGCTCCAGCAGGGCGGCGTTGCGCGCCCGCAGATGCACCGCCGCGCCACCGAATGATTGCCCGCCGACATGCGCAACGAACACCCCTGGCGCCGCGACGCTTCGCCAGCCCATATGGCGCGCGCGCAGGCAGAAGTCGTTCTCCTCGCCGTATCCCTGCGCAAATATCTCTGCGCGCAACGGACCCACCGCATCCATGCATGCCCGGCGCAGGTAGAGGCAGAATCCTACGCCCACCGGAATGTCGACCGCACGTAGCCCGTTGGCGTGTCGCGCCAGCGCATCAAGTCGAATGGTGTCCACGAGGTTCGGCCGGCCGACTTCGTACGTCACGATGGTCGCATCGTTCGACAGAGGCGTCACCGTTCCGATATTCGGCGCGCTGTACGCGACCGTCCGGAGTGCTTCCAGCCAACCTGGCGCAACCAGCGTATCGCTGTTCAACAATACCACATCCCGGCCATCCGCCGCGCGCATTCCCTCGTTCGCACTCGTCGGAAAGCCGCGGTTTCGCCGGTGGCGGATGAGGATGATATGGCGACGTCGCCGTAGGCTATTTAGGGCTTCCACCAGTTCCGGCTCTTCCGATGCGTCATCGATCACGATGACCCGGCTACCCCGTCTCAGCCCAGTCAGCACGCTGTCCAAGCATGCCATCGTATGGCGGGGGCTCCCCCGGACGGGGATGACCACATCGACCGGGAACCGCCGGCGCGAACCTCGCTGCTGCGGCACGGCGGCAGCAACCGGCACCGGCGCAAGTTCGGCCCGCGGGTGCAGAGGGCTTCCAAGCAGGTCCCTTCCGTCGCTTCCCAGGACCCTGACCGGTCCGTTGAAGGGCAGATCCGGGATCGCGAAACCGCGCGGCCGAGCCAATAATCCCGCGATCTCCAGGCTCGTGTCCGACGCCCTCACTGTCAGGCGTCCCTGTCCTCTGAGCGGTCGGATCGTCAGTACGGGCTCCCTGTCTGGATCCCCGGGGTGCCATGCCCACCCCACCAAGCCGCCATCCTGTGCGCTCACGCACCCTACGGTCGGAGGCGGCCTGTCGCTCGCATCGTGAGTGGATGCAGGAATGCCAAATGCGTCCGCGATTGCCGCCGCATCGGCACCCAACACGTGCCGGCGCCGGACAGCGGCGAGAGCCTCCGCCACGCCGCCGGCATCCCCCAGTCGCCGCCGCGCGGCTGCCAGCCCGAGCCATGCCTCCCGCACATCGTGCTCCGCGACAATGACCGCGAACAGCGCCTCCGCGCGACTGTCGTCGTGGCCCAGACATGCTGTCGCCAGCGCCAACGCCACGGTCGGATCGCGTGGCGTCAGCCGCCAGGCACGATCCAGCCACCGCAGCGCACCCGCGCGATCTCCAGCGGCAGTTGCCGCTTGGCCGTACTGAAAGGCCTCCAATGCAAGTGACGCGGGATCCGTTGGCCCGCTCAGTGGCCGACCGCCTGTGGCTCTGCCTGTTGTGCCTCGGTCGCCACCGGAGGCAGCGCCGCTAGGTCGTTGCGCGCCTCCTGAAGACCTTGAGCGAGCGCCCGCTCCAACCATACCCGGGCCTGATCGGAATCGCGCTCACCAGCGAGCCCCCGGGCGAGATATCGACCGAACATCATCTGCGCGTAGGCATGACCGCGTTCGGCCGCGGCGCGGAACCAGCGCTGAGCGGTGGGCCGGTCGGTCGGCACCTCGTGACCGCCTCCGTGCATCGCGCCCATGGCGAACATCGCTCCAACGTGGCCACGCCCGGCGGCCTTTTCGAACAGTGCCAGCGCTCCGGGATGATCCTTCGGTCCGCCTCGGCCCGTCAGCATCAGCTCGGCCAGTTGAACTTCGGCCTCCACCATACCGACATCGGCGGCCCGCTTGATCCAGGCGCGGCCTTCCTCGGGATTCGCATCCAGGCCGCGGCCTTCGACCAGCATACGACCGTACCAATACTGCGCATTCACCACGCCATCGGCCGCCCGGCGCAGCCACTGAGCCGCCTTACGGTCATCTCGTTCGACACCCACGCCTTCTGCAAGGCACACGCCGAAATTGAAGGCTGCGACGAGGTCGCCAGACGCTGCAGCCTTCTCGAACCACTCACGGGTGCGGATGGCGTCATCAGTGCCGCCCTCGCCGCGCAGTAACAGGTTGGCGAGATCTACCCGCGACGCATTGTCCCCCGCATCGGCAGAGACACGAAACCAGTGGGCGGCTTCCTCCGAGTCGCGCGGCACACCTGCTCCGGTCAGGTGCATCATACCCAAAGCGCGTGCCCCGCCTCGGTGACCCGCCTCCGCCGCGCGACGGAACCACATCGCTGCTTCAGCAAAATTGGGCGGCAGCTTGCCGCCTTTGGCATACATGTCGCCCACCACGGCGGCGGCCTCCGGGTCGCCGGCCAATGCCGCCCGACGCAGCCAGGACTCGCCCTCAACGGGGTTGGCGGGCACGGTCAGACCTTCCATCAAGGCCATGCCCCAGCGCGCCTGGCTCGGTCGGTTGCCTTTCTCGGCTGCTTGGCGGAAGAGCTGGACAGCAGCGGGTCGATCGGCCGACCCCGCCATACCGCGTTCCGTGATCACCGCCAGCAAGTACAATGCCGTGGGCAGACCCGCATCCGCCGCCTTGCGCAGAAACTGCGCCACTTCGGCGTGCTGTTCCGGAGTCTTGGCGTTGCGTGCCAGAGACAGCGCATAACCAAGAGCTCCTTGGGGACTGCCCGCCGCGGCAGACTGTTCGTAGCAGCGATGCGCCTCCTCTAGATCGCGCACCTTCTCCGGGCCAGACGTGAGGATATAGCCCAATACCGCCTGGCCATCGGCGGAACCGCCCTGTGCGGCTTTGCCGGCCCAATGCAGCCCGGCTTCGAAATCCGGCGCCGCGGCCTCCTGCGAGGCGAACAGCCGAGTCGACGAAGCGTCCTCGGACTGCGTCACCAAGCCGTGGATCGCCAAGGTAGCCAGTTGCGCCTGTGCTTCGACGTAACCTTGATTGGCGGCGCGTTCCAGCCAGCGCGTGCCCTCGGTCCGGCTGGGCGGGACTCCGGCACCTTCCAGATAGCACCGGCCAAGTCGATACTCCGCCTCGGCAATGCCAGCCCGCGCCGCCCGCGCCAATAGCGGGAACGCCTGCTTGAAGTTCTTCTGTTCGGCCAGCCGCGACGCCCGCCGCAGCGCGGCGGCGGGCGTTAGCGCGAGCAATCGATCGAAAAGCGTCACCAAGTTTGTCTCAGGTTTTTCTGCTGAGTATCAGGGTTCACGCATCCCCTCAGAGGCAACAGGCAACGCCCGGCCCAAGAGGTATTGCAGCACCGTCCGCTTGCCAACCTTTATATCGGCAGTCACCGGCATTCCAGGCAACAACCTGAAGCCGGACGGCGTGCCATGCAAGTCCACCCGATCGATTGTCACGCGCGCACGATAGAATGGATCATTGGTATTGCCCGGCAGCGGCACCGCACCGGTTGGGTTCCGCTGATCGTCCATCGCCGTGAAGCTATCGGCACTGATCGTACGCACCGTTCCATACGCCATCCCGTACTGCACAAACGGGAAGGTATCGAACTTTATCGCCACGGGATCGCCGACGTGGACAAATCCATCGTCGCGGCCGCTGATGTTCGCCTCGATCTCCAGCGGTGCATCGGCCTCGATCAGCGTGATGAATTGCTGGCCCGATTGCAGGACTGAACCAACCGACACTTTGGCCACCGTCAGCACGGTAGCGTTGCGGTCTGCCCGCAACTCGACCAACTGCTTCCGCAGCTGCGCCTTGTTCAGCGACTCGCGTGCATCGGACAGTTTGCTGGTTGCGTCCGCGAGCTTCTCCGAGACATCGGCGTGCCACGAGTGCACGTACCCGTCACGTTCAGCGACCAGAGCCGCCAAGTCTCGCTGCGCACTGGACGCAGTTTCCTGTGCACCCCGCAAGTCGCGCTCCATTTCAGTCCGGTTATCCATCGCCGCCAAGGTGTTCAGCTTGCTGCCGACCTGCAGTCGTTCAAGCTCACGTCGCATCTTTTCAACCTGAGTCGCAACCTCCACCCGGTCGCGGAAGCCCGCCGCATCGCCGTTTGCTTTGGCGATGTTGGAGACCAGACCATTGATCTTCTGTGTGTAGTTCTCAATCCTGAAGCTGTACTCCGCCTGTCGCTGCGCATAAGTAGCCGCCTGCAGCGCGAGACTCGGATCGGTTCCGGAGTATGCGAACGGCTGACCGGCAGCCTCGGCCTGAAGGCGAGAGACCTGCGCCTGCAGGCTGGCCACCTGCGCCGCCAATGCCCCCACATCGGCTGCGGCAAAGGTGGGGTCGAGCTGTGCCAGCACCTGACCCGCCTGCACCGACTGACCTTCATGCACATCAATCGAGCGCACGATGGAGGTGTCGAGCGGCTGCACCACGATCGTATGGGATCGCGAGACCACCCGACCCTGTGCTGTCACCACGCGATCAACATGGATCGTGCCCAATGCCACCAGGATCGCCGCCAGCATGCTGACAATGATCCAGACGACGTGGCGCGCGGATTGCGGCACCGGCGCCGAGGTGATCGCCGTCGACGGCATCTGAAACTCGAGGATAACCGGCAGCGTTGGATCGCTCCGGTCGTCAACGACTGTACTAATCGCCTTGGACGAGGGTCGGAGCGAGCGCGGCATGGCGGGGACCTTGCGTTTCGAGATGGCGGTTCTGCTGTGCCCAGAGCTGGCGATAAACGGCGCATCGCTCCAGCAACGTACGGTGCGGTGCGATGTCCATCACATTGCCTTTCTCCAGCACCAGGATCTGATCGCATTCCGTCAGTGACGACAGCCGGTGCGACACAACGATCATCGTGCGGCCGCGCCCGATGCGCAGCAGGTTGGCGTTGACCAGCGCCTCCGATTCGGGATCAAGCGCGCTGGTGGCTTCATCCAAGATCAGAATGCGCGGGTCATTGATCAGCGCGCGGGCAATCGCCAGCCGCTGCCTCTGTCCGCCCGACAAGTTCGGAGACCCTTCCTCGATGTAGGTCTCATAGCCGTTCGGCATCCGCTCGATGAACTCTTCGGCGCCTGCCAGCCGTGCCGCACGGACCGCATCCTCCAACGTCAGGCCAGGACGGCCCGCCAGGATGTTGTCGCGAATCGAACCGCGGAACAGGAAGTTGTCCTGCAGCACCACACCGAAACTCTGGCGCAGATGACGCAGGTTGATCTCCCGCAAGTCTGAGCCATCGATCTTCAGGAAGCCCGAGTAGTCGCGGTTGATGCCTTGCAGCAGCCGCGCGATGGTGGACTTACCCGACCCTGACCGACCCACGATGCCCAGCATCGTCCCGGCAGGGATTGAGAAGGTGATGCGCTCCAGCGCGGGCGTTTTGGTCCCCGCGTAGGTGAAGGTTACATCCTCGAAGCTGATTGCCCCGGCAAATCTTGGCCGCAGCCCACCCGATGCCGCATCTACCTCCAGCGGCCGGTTGAGCACTGATGCCGCTTGCCCGATCGACGCCGCCACGTCCTGATACTCGTCCGTCAGCCGGGCGAGCTGTACGAGCGGCTGTGCGACGCGTTGCGAAAGCATCATGAAGGCGAACAGCGCGCCGGCCCCAGCACCGGTCCGATCGCCGAGCGCCCAATACACGCCCAGCAGGATCGCCCCCATCCACATGAAACGCTCGATCGGTGTCACTAAGGTCTGCGGCCAGTTGCCCAACTTGCCATAAGCCAGGCGCCATTTGCCGGCCTCAGCAACCCGTTCGTCCCACAACTGTTTGCGCTGCGGCTCCAACGCCATCGACTTCACAGTCTTCACACCGAATACCGTCTCGCCGAGGGCCGCCTGCTTATTGGTCTCCGCCTGAACCACGCGGGCGAAGATCGCCGCCAAAGGCTTGAGGAACACCAGGATAATCAGCGCAATTACGCAGGCGCAGGCCAGCACGATCCAGGCCAGCGGCGCGTTCAACCAGAACAGGAAGGGCAGCAACACGCACAGCGTCATCAGGTCCAGGAACGCGGACAGCAATTTACCGGTTATGAACTCGCGTACCCGGTGAACCTGGCTGATCTTGTACATCGTCTCGCCAGCCGGATGGCGCTCGAAGTAGTCCAACGGCAGTCGCAGAAGGCGGTTGAAGATGTGCAGGTTCAGCCGCGCATCGATACGGGTGCCGACCACGAGTACGATCAGCCGCCGCGCATATCCCAGCAGCGTCTCGTAGAGGATCGCGACCGAAACAATCACGCCGATCAGCGCCAGGGTGGAATAGGAACTGTGGGTCAGCACCTTGTCGACCACCGTCATCACCAGGAACGGCGGGAAGATCGTCAGGATACTCAAAGCCAGCGAGGCGAAGCCGATCTCGCGCAGCGAACGCCTCTCCTGCATCACGAGCCCGAACAGCCACCGCAGCGAGAACGGCGCGTCGGTATCGACGTAACCGCGGTTTGCGCGGACCAGGACGGCATCGCCCGACCACACTTCGGACAGGCGCAGTTCGTCCACCGGCACCGGTGCGTCGGCCGCCGGACCGGTCGGGTCCTTGATGAAGACGACCTTGTGCTCGGTGTTGACCGCGGTCAGCAGGCCGGCGGTGCCGTCATTGAACAGCAGCACCACCGGTGCAGCATTGTCGAAGCGCATCAGGTGGCGCCAGCGAAGCCGCACCGCGCGGGCCCACATCCCGGCACCCTGCGCCCAGGTCGACAATTCGGCCGCCGTGGGAGCGGCCTGACCAGGCGTCCCGCGGAACTCGTTCGGATCAAGCTCCTGTCCATGATAGCGGCCCGCGACGATCATCGCCATCAGGCGCGGGTGGACGGGTCTTTCTTCGACCCCTTCCAATTCGACCGGCGCCCGATTGGCGGCGCCGCCGCCGCTATCGGTCAGTGCGTGACCCTGCCCCGGAGGTCCGGAGGTATGTCCGTCATTCATGTCCACGCGTAGTCCCCCTCGAAGGCATGTTCCATCTGCGGGCCCAATGTGCCCTTGTGACGGCCGTGGCCGCCGTCGTTGCGTGGCCGGGCCTGGAACCATCCGCCGAAACCGTAACACCGACGGAAGGAAGGTCATGCGCAGTATGCCTCAGAATGTTTACAACTTGCCAAACATTTCCTTGGCAGCGCGACGACTACCCGCAAAGGTGGTTCAACGGCCCTATCACACATCCTGAACACGAGGACGTGGCGAATGGTACCACTGGAAGAAGATATGGTCGAAGCTTTTGTTCCCGGACGCCGGCTGGAGCGGCCGCCCTTGGGAACCGGCCGGCTGTCCGGGCTGAGCTTTGCCGTGAAGGACCTGTTCGACGTCGCCGGCAGCATAACCACCTACGGCAACCCGGACTGGGCCGCCAGTCATCCGACCGCCGTCGCAACCGCGCCGGTGGTTACGACCCTGCTGCAGTCGGGCGCGCGCCTGGCCGGCAAGACCAAGACGGTGGAACTCGCCTATGGCCTGACCGGCGAGAACATCTGGCAAGGCACGCCGATCAATCCCCGCGCGCCCCAGCGCTTCCCCGGCGGGTCAAGCTGTGGTTCTGCCGCCGCTGTGGCGGCTGGCCTGGTCGATTTTGCACTCGGTTCAGACACAGCCGGTTCCGTGCGCATCCCCGCCAGCTATTGCGGCCTATATGGTATTCGCCCGAGCCATGGCGCCGTCAGCCTCGCCGGTGCGTGCCCTCTTGCCCCCAGCTTCGACACGTGCGGCTGGTTCAGTCGCACTGCCTCGCTCCTGACTGGCGTGGGGGATGTTCTGCTGCCCGGCGGCCGCCAACCGGTTGATGGCCCGTTGCTGCGGGTCGAGGAGGCTTGGGTGAACGCCCAGCCAGAGGTTGCAGAGGTGCTCCGCCCGAGGCTGGAGCGCATCGAGCAACTGCGCGGGCGCGCCATCGGCATCCGTCTCGCGCCCGAGGGAATCGATAGCCTGTACGACCACTTCCGCACCGTGCAGGCAGAGGAGGTGTGGGCATCGCTGGGACACTGGATCGAGGCGGTGAAGCCGCGGCTAGGCCCGGGCGTCCGTGAGCGCTTTGCCAACGCCAAGGCAACCGATCCTGCCATTGCCGGTCCGGGCCGCGCGTTCCGCCGCGTGCTTCAGGCGCGAATTCGGCCGTTGCTCGCGTCCGGAGCGGTGCTGGTGTTTCCGACCAGCCCATGTCCGGCGCCACTGCTGACCGCTCGCCCTGCCGAGCAGGACGCAGTGCGAGCTGCCACGATCGGCGTTACAGCGATCGCCAGCCTATGCGGGCTTCCCGAAGTCACCTTGCCCGCCGGCACCGTTGACGGTGCGCCGGTTGGTTTATCGCTGGTAGCCGGCGCTGGTCTGGACCGCGGACTGCTCGCGTTTGCGTGCGACGCGGCGGACGTGCTTGGACTCCCGATCTGAGCGCAAGGGCACCGTCAATGCAGATTCGAGCGGCGACCGAAGCCGATATTCCGGAGATCCAGTCGATCTATGCGCACCACGTACTGACCGGCGCGGGCACGTTCGACGAGGTTCCGCCGTCGGTCGAGCAGACGGCGGACCGCGTGTCCAAGGTGTTGCAGCGAGGCTGGTCGTGGCTGGTGGCGACGGATGCCACTGGGGTTCTCGGTTATGCCTACTATACCCAGTTTCGTGACCGCTCGGCCTATCGATTCTGCGCCGAGGACAGCGTCTACGTTCGCGAGGACGTTCGCGGGCAGGGTGTCGGCAAGGCGCTGGTTGCGCGCCTGATCGATGACGCCACCGCCGCCGGCATGCGCCAGATGATCGCGGTGATCGGCGACTCGGAAAATACCGGCTCGATTGGCGTGCATGCCAGCCTTGGTTTCCAGATGGTCGGCACCATGCGGGCCGCCGGCATCAAGTTTGGCCGTTGGCTCGACGTCGTCACCATGCAGCGTCCACTCGGCAAGGGCGACGCCGATATCCCCTAAGCTGCACCCCCTCCCCTCGCGGGAGGGGGGCGGGGGGAGGGGATGGCAAGAGCAGGCCCCGGGTCCTGGTCTTCTCCTGATGGCCGCCTACGGCTTCGTCGCCGGCCTGCCGTTGCCGCTCTCCGGCTTCACACTGCGATTGTGGCTGTCCGAAGGTGGTGTCTCGCTCGCCGTCATCGGGCTCACCGCCAATATCGCCCTGGCCTACTCGCTGAAATTCCTCTGGGCGCCCGTCCTCGACAACGCCTCGCCCCCGGGTCCGCTGCGAAGGCTGGGGCGTCGCCGTGGCTGGCTTGCTGCCATCCAGCCCGCTCTCGCTGCGGCGGCGGCGCTGTTGGCTCTATCCGATCCGGCGCACCTGCCGTTGCTTTCCCTGGCGCTCGCCGCCCTGGTTGCCTTTCTCTCTGCCAGCCAGGACATCGTGGTGGATGCCTGGCGCATCGAGGCCTACCCCTCGCATCGCCAGGGCGCCGCCATGGCTGCCTACATCTGGGGCTACCGGGTTGCTCTGCTGATCGCCACGACCGGCGTGATATCCGTCGTCTCCGCCATCGGCTGGCACCTTGCCTTGGTCGGTATAGCCGCCCTGATTGGCTGCGGCCTGTTCGTTACACTGCTGGCGCCAGAGCCCCCAGCCGTCGAGCGCCACCCGACCACGGCCGGTATCGCCGCCCGGTTGGCGCACGCAGTCATAGAACCGCTGCGCGATTTTCTCTCGCGGCGTGGCGCCCTGCTGATCCTTGCCTTCGTCGCGCTGTTCAAGCTGGGCGAGGCGATGGCCGGCATAATGACCGCACCGTTCTACCGAGCCCTCGGCTTTTCGCGCGAGGCGATCGCCGCCACCGGCTGGTTCTCTCTCGGCGGCACCTTGGCCGGCATTGCACTCGGCGGCTGGCTGGTTGCGCGCATTGGCACCGGCCGCGCCCTGCTGCGCACCGGCTGGGCACAGACGCTTGCCATGGCGATGTACCTGGTGCTCGCGGTTTCGGCCGGCGAGCACCATGTGCTCTACGGCACCGTCACCACCGAGGCTTTCGCCCAGGGCATGGCCGACGCGGCTTTCATCACCTACCTCTCCGGTCTCTGCTCACGCGCCTTTACAGCCACCCACTATGCGCTGCTGTCATCGCTCGCCGCTATTGCGGTCCACACGATCGGCGGTGTCTCCGGCGTCCTCGCAGCGCGGCTGGGATGGATTGGATTCTATGCGCTGTGCATGTTCGCCGCGCTGCCTTCGATGGCGCTGATGTTGCTGCTGCTGCGGCGATATCCGACGGAAAGCAGCCGGGACGACTTGATCATTTGACAGAAGTCTACGCAGCAAGCTGGTCCCGATCTGCCAGCCTGCGCCGTACTCTCTCAAGCTCTGGTCCAGCGATCACCAGCGGCGCGTACCCGTAGAGCTCCCAGAGCACGGCATAGTCATGGCGCGGCGAGGCGAAATCCGGATACAGTCGAGTGACAGCCGCGGTTCCAGCGAAGGCATCCCGTGCGCCGGCTTCCAGGTAGCTTTCGGCAGGCAACCCATTGGCGATCAGCACGTCGTGGCTGAACAGCTCGATGTGGTAGTAGGTGATTGAATGCCGTTGGATCTGCGTGATGCTGCCGCCGTTGACCAGGTGACGGATCGGGATCAGCACACCATCGACAAACACCGCATGGTCAGGCGATAGCAGCAAGTCACGTTTTGGCTGATCCCTGCCAAACGCATGTGCGGCGATCCGCACCGGCAGGATGCGCCGTCGGTTTGGGTGACGGTGGAATTCGACCCGGCGTCGGCCGATCCAAAGTATTGGTCGGCTACGGCCGGAGATGGTGTGCACCAAATCGCCTTCATGCAGGTACTCGACGGCGACCTCCCCACGAGGCGTCAGTATTTGTGTGCCGGCGGCGTAGCAAGTGGCGGTGACGTCGGTCCCGCCGCTCCCGTCGCCAGACACTTGAAAAGCATCAGCAGCGAAGTTGCCCAACATTTGCAGCGTCTCCTGGGCACCGCCGGCACTGGTCAAGGTCAGCGTGTTGCTGGCGAATGTTGCGGACTGAGCGACGAAGTTGATCACATCGATAGTGTCGCCGTTGTCGAAACCGCTGATGGCGATGGTGCTCAGGCCGGTGCTGCCGATTTGACCAACAACATTCCAGTTGGCGCCTTGATCGAACTGCAATGAGCTGAAGTTGGTGATGGACGTGCCGAAGCCACTGATAGTCCCGCTACCTGGAGCCAGCTCAACGATGCCGTCGCCGCCACGGATGTTGCCGTCGAACACTGCGCCAGGATCGACGATCAGCCGATTGCTCGTCGAAACGTAGCGGAAGGTGACCGCGCTTCTCCAGAGAGGATTGGCGTTCGTGTCATTCCCAATGATCGTACCGGCATTGGTGAGCGTCCCTGGTGCATTCTTGAACAGAACACCGCCCGACCCCAACAGGGTTCCTCCGGCAAGATTGGTGACCGAGCCGCCATGATCCTCGAACGCAGCAACGCTTCCGGCCGACACTGTGCCCGCGTTAACAATGGTGCCAGGACCATTGAGGATATACATCGCCGAAAAGGTTTTGCCGGCGATCCTCGCGCCAGCCATGTTGGTGATCGAACCCGGGCCGTTGATGTAGACGCCGTAATTGGGCGAATAGACCGACGCGACGCGCTCGTTGGTGAAGACTCCGCCGGCGATCGGTGAGCCGGGAGGGCCTAGAACGACTGCCCCACCGCTCCCAGCACTGATCGCTCCTTCATTGTCAATTGTCCAAGTATTGCCGGACCCGCCTTGACCAGTGAGCGCGCGGCCGCCGGAGGGTACAATTGCAATGGTCCCGGTCACCCGGACCGGATTGTCGCTTTGGCTGCTGAGGTCAATGCCGGTGTTGTAGCTGCCGGCAATGGTCCTGCCGACCACGATGGAGGAGCCTGTGGTCCCGAGCGAGGAGACACGAAACGCGTCGGCGCGAAAAGCGCCGACCATGGCCAGCGTCTGCTGGCCACCGCCGACGTCGGTCAACGTCAGCGTGTTGTTCGCGAACGAAGCCGAGGTGGCTTGGAAGTCGGTCAGGTCAATTTCGTCGCCACTGCCGAATCCGTTGATCGCAACACTGCCGAAACCAGCTGCATCGCCCGATATTTTCCATCGCGCCCCCTGATCGAACTGCAACGTGCTGAAGTTGGTGATCGAGGTGCCAAGGCCGTACAGCGTCCCGGGGTCGGTTCCTGAAGCAAGCTCAAGGACGCCGTTGCCGCCATGTATGTCCCCCTGGAACGATGCGGCAGGATCAACGATCAACAGGTTGCTGGTCGTCGGTGCGTAAAAATCCACGTTGCCGATGATCCGACCGGCGTTGCTCACAGTGCCGGCGGTGTTGACGATCGCTACTCCGTTCGTGATGGTCCCGCCAGTCAGGTTGAAAACTGATCCGCCGCCGTAGAGGCCGACCCCTTTGGTTGCACCATCTATCCGGCCGCTGTTGGTCACTGTCCCATCAGCGATCCAGAATCTTATGCCCATATAGTCGTCACCGGTGATGACGCCGCCAGGCAGATTGGTCACCGAGCCCTCGCCGTACAAGAATATTCCCGTTCGGGCGGCCGACAGGGTACCGGCGTTGGTGATGGTGGCGACGCCTTCTCGGACGTTCACCGCATAGTAGTTGCTGGAGATTGTTGCGCCAGCCTGATTGGCCAGCACCGCGTCCTGGGCATTGACAAGTATGGCCGGGGACAGGCTGCCGCTGCTGACAATACGCCCTCCGCTCAGGTTGGTAACCGATGCGAAGTCGGCGTAGATATCGACTCCGGCACCGGTCGAAGAGATCAGACCCGTGGCCTCATTGGTCACGATGCCGGTGGTCACACGCTGGGAGCCACCTCCCAGCACGATGCCATGCTCGTCACCACTGGTGATCGTTCCTGCGTTGGAGATGGTCCAGCTGCGGTTACCACCGCCTTGACCATACAAGGCGTTCCCGCTGGCCACGGAGAGGGTCCCGGTCACCAGGACCGGATTGTCGGTTTGGCTGCTGAGGTCAATGCCGGTGTTGTAGCTGCCCGAAATGGTCCTGCCGACTACGATGGAGGAACCTGCGGTACCAAGCGGCGATACGCGAAATGCGTTGGTGTCGAAGGAGCCGTCGATGGCCAGCGCCTGCTGGCCACCGCTGACGTCGGTCAACGTCAACGTGTTGTTCGCGAACGAAGCAGACGTGGCTTGAAAATCGGTGAGATCGATGGTGTCGCCCTGAGCAAAGCCCGTGATGGTCTCAATGGCGCCGAAACCAGCCGTGTCGCCCGTAAGCTCCCAGCGGGCGCCCTGATCGAACTGCAAAGTACTGAAGTTGGTGATCGAGGTGCCAAAGCCGGACAGCGTTCCCGTGCCGCTTGCGGATGCGAGTTCCATGGCCCCGCCGCCGCCATCGACCGCGCCGATGAATACCGCGCCTGGTTCGGCGATGAGGCGGTAGCCTAGATCCAACCCTCGGGAACCGAACCGAACAGCGCCGGTATATGCGCCATTCGCGATCACTGTGCCGGCGTTGATGAATGTGCCCGCGACGCCCGGGAAATAACCAATATATACGCCGCCGGAGAGCACGCCGTCTGCGGAATTGGTGACGGAGCCGCTGCCATATAGATAGACGGCATAGCTAACGGCAGAGCTGACCGCACCGCTGTTGATGACTGTGCTAGGTCCACGCAGCAAGATGCCGGGACCAGAGGTTCCGATGATGGTGCCGGTTAATGCATTGGTGACCGAACCGCCCCGCAACTCGAAGACCCCAAAACCGACGCCACTCAGTGTTCCGGCATTGTAGACTTGGACGTTTGGCTGTCCTTCTGTCGCAGCGCGGGTTGCGTCCCCATTTATATTCACCGCGCGGGCGCTGAGGCCGCCAATATTGCCGCCCGGCAGATTGGTCACCGTGCCGTCGCTGTGGAGGTAGACCCCGTCTATGCCCCCGGAGACCGCGCCGCCGTTGGTGACGGTTCCGGTCTCGGCGATATAGACGCCGGATTCGCCTGTTCCAGCGATGTAGCCACCCGACAGGTTGTTGACCAAGCCCGGCCCATAGATCCCCAACGCTCTCTCGCCGCCAGTGATCCGGCCGCCGCTCTGGTTACTGACGGTGCCGAAAGAGACGGGCCCCGCAGCGCTGCCCAACTGGACCCCGAGATGCCCGGTGCCGCCGCCGGAGAGAGTGCCTGAATTGTTCACTGCCCAGGTGTAGGCGCCGCCATTGCCCGGCGCCGTCAGAGCAGTCCCGTCCGCCACAGAGACCGTGCCGGTCACCGAGACCGGATTATTGGTCTGGCTGGTGAGCGTGACGGTATAGGCATAGCTCCCGGAAATTGTCGTGCCGCCCGCAACAATTGCAGCGGCGCTCAGTGATGCCGGATCACCCGCACTGTCGCTCGCACCGCTGACGATTGTGCCCGTGATACCCGAGATTGTTCTCGCCATGGCCGAACGAACTACAGCCGCCTTTGTGTAAGACTGAACTTCGCTAGATTGTTCCGGCTTAACAAAGCATTAAGCATCCGAATCGGAGCCGAGTCGCCGACGACAGCTCATTCCTTACGGCAACACTCTATGCGGTTACCAACATAGGGAGATTACACGTCCAGAAAGACCGTCTCGCCCTCGCCCTGCAGCCGCACATCCATTCGCCAGGTTCCCGATTCGGCGAGTCGCGCGATCAGCGTCGCGCGCCGCGCCGGCTCGTCGATCGACATCAGAAGCGGGTCAGTCTCGTTCAGCTTCTCGCCCTGGAAATATGCGCGGGTCACCAGGCTGCGCATCAGACCGCGCGACAGGACGCAAATGGCGATATGCGGCGCCTGCTGGGCATTGCCCCGGCCCGGCACAGGCCCCGGTTTCACGGTGGTGAAGCGGTAGACGCCCGCACCGTCGGTATTGCTGCGACCAAAGCCTGGGAAATTGTCGGATGGCGGTGGATCCGACTGCCAGATCTCCACGCATGCGTCAGCGCATGGCTTGCCGTCGCCATCCAGCACGGCTCCGGTCAGCGTGATCTTTTCTCCTGCTGCGCCAAACCGCGTCAGGTCGGCCCAGGACGGATCCTCCATCAGGTGCCAATAGGGGCCGATGGTCTGGCTCGCAGTCGCGGTCGGCATCGCTCAGGCCTCCATCGGGGTGGCGGCGCGACCTCGCAGCACCACGTCGAAGCGGTAGCCCAGCGCGTAGTCCGGTTCGGTAATGTCGAGATCGAACACCGCGATCAGTCGGTTCCGTGCATGCTCGTCTGGGACAGCATGGAAGATGGGATCGAACGCCAGCAGCGGATCGCCTGGGAAATACATCTGCGTGATCAGCCGCGTGGCGAAAGCTGGCCCGAAATACGAAAAGTGGATGTGGTTGGGCCGCCAGGCATTCTTATGGTTCGGCCAGGGATAGGCCCCGGGTCGAATCGTCAGGAACCGGTAGTGCCCCTGCTCATCAGTGAACACCCGCCCGGTGCCATGGAAGTTCGGATCGAGCGGCGCATCGTGCTGGTCCGCAGGATGGTCGTAGCGGCCGGTCGCGTTGGCCTGCCAGATCTCGACCATCGTGTTGGTCACTGCCCGACCATCCTCATCGGTGATCGTGCCGGCCACGATGATGCGCTCGCCGATCGCCGGCTTTCCCGCGGCCATTGTTAGGTCGGTCAGCGGAGCAAACCGGGCGGGCGAGAAGCTGGGACCAGTTATCTCGGTGATCGTATGCGGCATCGGATGCAGCTTCTGCTTGGGATGTCGCTTCACGGTGCCGAGGTAGCCTGGCGCGTCGTAGGGCGGCTGAGTGCCGGGGGCGTAGGGACGGAATGGGAACGGGTCGGACATCGCGGTCCCTCCTGATTGCCTCACCTGCTCACTGCGCTTACCAGTCCGCGCGCCTTGGCCGCAACCGTCGCCGGGGAGTCGCCGGGCCGGTAGATGGCAGAACCGATGCCGAAGCCGGCCGCTCCTGCCTCCTGCCAGCCGGCGATGTTGGCTGCGTCGATCCCACCCACGGGCAACAGCGCCGTGCCCGACGGCAAGACCGCCCGGAGCGCCCGCAGCACCGCCGGGCTGGCCGCTTCCGCCGGAAACAGCTTCAGTGCGTCCGCCCCTGCCGCCAGCATCGCGAGTGCTTCCGTCGGCGTGAAGCACCCAGGCACGGTCAGAAGCCCTTGTTGCTTCGCCGCGCGCACAATCGTCGCATCTGCATGCGGTGTAACGACTAGTTTGCCGCCGGCGGCGGCGATCTCACTGACTTGTGCGGTCGTCATCACGGTCCCGGCGCCAATCAGCAAGCGATCACCAAATGCGCGCGCCAAACGCCCTATACTATCGATCGGCTGCGGAGAATTGAGCGGCACCTCGACGATGGCGATACGCTCGCCTGCTAGCGCCTCGCCGACCGCCACCACCTCGCCCGGGGTCACACCGCGCAGGATGGCGATCAGCGGGCACTGCGTCAGCCAGTGCCTCAGTTCCATGCGGCGTGCCCGCCGATCAGTGCGAGACCCCGGGCCGCCGCCTCGCCGTCATGCCGTTCGGGGTAGCCGCCGTTGGCAGATATCGCCCGGCCATACAATAAGGTCAGCTCCGGCGCGCCAATGACATGCACGACCTGGCCAGTCCGCCCCGCCAGAACGGCGCGCACTTCATGGCCGATCAGGATACCCGAGAGGTAGGCTGCGGCATCGGTCTCGGCCAGTCGGTCGGCCAGCACCAACGCCCGTGCGCCGAAGATGTGGTGCAGCAGGCCACCGGCGTCGCCCGACCGGCGCACGCCTTCGTCGAACGGTTCACCATCTGCCGGACCCTCGCGCATCATACGCCCCAAAATGGTGTGGCCGCGCAGCGCGCCGAATGCCTCGCCGGTCATGTGGGTGGAGAAGCCGATGATCCGACCGTCCTCCACCCGCACCCATTTCGAATGCGTACCCGGCAGACAAGCCAGCCCACTGCCGCCCATTGCATCCAGCACACCGAAAACCTGAGTCTCCTCGCCCCTCATCACCTCGGCGATACCCGCCTCATCGACGGCCGACAGGCCCGGCACCAGCTTCACCTGACCCCAGTCGAACTCGATCTCCATCAGCGCCGCCGCAACGTCCGCCGCACCCGCGGGACACGGCAGATACGGCGCCTCCTTCCAGCCCTGCCGGCTACCGATCATGCCCGACAACAGCACGTGGTACTCGCCCGCGGCCAGCCATGGCCCGATCTCCTCACGGAGTGTATCGGCAAAGCGGTTGTCCGGCACGTTGACCAGGCCCTTCAACGCGCTGCGTCGGTCTCTCAAAGCGCCATCCTGCGTCAGCCGGAAGGCGCGGAAACTTGTGGTTCCCCAATCAACCCCGATCATGCGTCGCCGATCATTGGCCGATCCCCCTATTCGTCATCCGACGCGAGCAGCGCCGCGTTGCCGCCCGCAGCCGCGGTGTTGATGGATATGACGCGTTCCTCGGCAAATCGATACAACGTGA
>JBKPSV010000165.1:0-7856 GCA_046735215.1 Pseudomonadota bacterium
CGAAGAAAATGGTCTCACGGGCGTTCGCTGGGAGACGAACGACATTGCGCTGCTCCGCGATGTGCGGCGCTACCGATCAACAATGCTAACCGAAAAGGAGCAGAACATGCTGGACGTCGTGCTAGTCGAACGATAACCTAGTTTCATGGCGATGCGCACGCGCGTGGCGTTCAGTGCCGGATGCTCCCGCACCACCACCTTCGATGGGAAGGCGCTGCTTCGTCCCCCAATATGACGGCAGTGACTATGCCGCTGCCTTGCGATTCTGCTCCAACCGCGCATCGACCAGAGCGACCGTCTCATCCAACACGGGATTTCGCAGGCCTTTCTGCGCGGCGATGCTTTGCACCAGTCGATCGACCCGCTCGATATTCGGCGCGCCGGCGAACAGCGCACGCGCCGCGGATGACGGACGGATCAGCCCGTTGGCTGCAGCGGCGTATTTCTCGAACGGCACCAGGTCGTCGGGCCGCGCACCCAGCAGCAGGCAAAGCTCCCGTACCCAGTCGTAGATACGCTGCGACGCGTGAAGGTCGGCGTGCACCGCCTCCTTGATCGATACCGCCTGGTCTTTGTGCACACAGCGATAGTTGCCGGTGCACAGCATCGCCCACTTGGCCAGAGGCACGAAAATCGAGTCGTGCACCTTCAGCTTCACCGGCAGGTCGATCAGCGCATCGCCGGCGTCGAAGCGGATCGTCTCGATCTCGCGCTGGAACTGCCGTATGATGTTGGTCGAGGCTTCGGAATCAAACCGCGCCGCCTTGAAGTTGGTCGGCAGCGTCACCGTCAGCACGTTGATCTTGTCATCCGGCATGCGGATCGCCTGCGGATCGGGGCTGCACAGCGTCAGGCAGCCCGGGTCGAAATTCGACCACACGCTGGCGTCGGTGAAACAATGGTGCAGTTGGTCGGTGTTGAGATCCGGGATGCGCTTCAGATAGGGCAGCGGCGGCATGTTCATGATCGACATGCACGGCTTACGTGACTTCGCCACCGCATCCAGCAGTTCGCGCACACCGGGCGAGCGATACTGCGGCTCCTGCATCGCGAGCGCCACCAGATCGTAGTCTGACGGATTGATGCCGGCGGGTCCCGCCGCGGTCACCTTGCCCGGCAGCTTGCGCGAGTCGATCTCCACCGGTGACGGGCGCCCCTTGATCGGCATGCGGACCCTGATGCCGTCACTGTTGATCGCCTCGACCTCGGCGGGCAGGCAGATCAACGTTACCTCGTGCCCGGCGAACAGCAGCTTGCTTGCCAGCAGCGACCCGTAGGACGCGCCCATGATCAGCACTTTTTGTGTAGCCACTGAACGTTAACTCCCTCGTGCGGTGGGTCGGCTTGAGCCGCCGTTTCCCTTGGTGACCGAGCATACGCCCGCCTTGGCGCAGACTGTGGCACATCAGGGGGCGTACGTTAATCCGGCATAGGGCCGACCTGGCTCCCGTTCCCTCGCCCAATGGAGGCGTCATGTGATAGCCTCTCACCAGCGGAAAGCGGCGGCGAAGACTGTCCCTATGTCAGAGAGCAGGCCATCCGACGCGACTTCAAGGCCGCCAGATCGGCGGAGGCTGATCGCTGTGGTCTACATGGACATGGCGGGCTACAGTCGTCTGATCGGCCTGGACGACGCGGGCACTCTCGCGCGGTTGCGCAGCCTTCGCCGGGAGGTAATCGATCCCGCGGTTGATGAGCACGGCGGCAAGATCGTCCAACCGGCGGTGACTCCCTGCTGATCGTGTTCGACAGCATCGACGGTGCGGTACGTTCGGTCGTCAAAATCCAACAGCAGGTTCCAATTCATGACGCAGGGCAACCTGACGACAGAACCATTCGCTTCCGTGTCGGCGTCAACATCGGCGATGCAATCGCCGATGGAACCGACCTGCACGGCGACGCTGTGAATGTGGCGGTGCGGCTGCAGGCAGAATGTCCACCCGGAGGCATCTGCGTTACGCAACCAGTTCGTGATTATGTGCAGGACCGGCTTGATGTCGCGTTCGAGCAACTCGGGCCGCTGAGCCTCAAGAACATCGCCAGGCCGGTCGAAGCATTTGTGGTGAGGTTCGATGCAGCCGCGACTGCTCTCAAGACAGCGCAGCGGTCGGTTTTGGACGGAGAGGATGAAGTCCTATCGCTGCCCGATAAGCCGTCGATCGCTGTTCTGGCCTTTGCCAATATGAGTGGTGATCCTGACCAGGAGTACTTCTCTGACGGGATCGCCGAAGATATTATCACCGCATTGTCGCAAGTCCGCTGGCTATTTGTGATTGCGCGCAATTCGAGCTTTACGTTCAAGGGTCGCTCGAATGACATCAAGCAGATAAGTCGCAAACTTGGCGTGCGCTACGTATTGGATGGCAGCGTGCGCCGTTCTGCTGACCGCCTGCGTATCTCGGCGCAGTTGGTGGAGGCATCCACCGGCGCGCATGTTTGGGCCGATCGATTTGACCGCCGAATCACAGACATCTTTGCGGTTCAAGACGAGATCACCGAGGCGGTGGTAACCGCAATCGAACCGGCAATGGCGGAGGCCGAGCGCCAGCGGGCCGGGCGCAAGGCGCCCGACGATCTGAGCATCTGGGAACTCTACCATCGCGGCCTGTGGCACTTCTTCAAACTGACGCCCGACGATGCCAATTTGGCGCTGGAGTTCCTGACCAAGGCTGTTAGCCTCGATCCAACCAATGCAGCTGTGCATGTCGGACTGGGACTGAACTACCTCCTCAATAAGTGGATCTTTGAACCGCAGAAATATATCGAATGGAGCGCTGTCGCGAGGGAGCACGGGCGGGTTGCCGTAGCTCTGGACCCTTTGAATGCCACGGCGCACACGGTATACGGCGTGGCGCTCAACAACAGCGGCGAACACGAAGCGGGCATCAGTGAGACTGCCAAAGGCGTGGCGCTGAGCCAAAACAACGCGACTGCACAGGGACTGCACGGGGCTGTTCTGGCGTATAACGGCCGAGCCCGCGACGGTTTGCCGCATTTGGCGCAGGCCATTCGTTTGAGCCCGGTAGATCCGCTGCGTTGGCTCTGGACGTTTCATACGTCCATGGCCAACTACTTTGTCGGCGACTATGCGGCCAGCGCAGCGGCTGGGCGCGAGTTGTGCCGCATGCAGCCCGATTCGTTTATTGGATATCGGGTACTCTTCGTTGCTCTCGCTGCACTTGATCGCCTCGATGAGGCGCATCGGTATGCGGACCTGATTTACGATAGATTCAATGACGATATGCGTGCGTTGCTTGAGGTTCGCTGGTTGCAATGGCACGAAGCGGATTACGCTGCCTATGTCCGGACCATCGCCAAGGGCGGCCTGACGTTGCGCGACGGCAAGTTGATCCGGGCAGATTAGTTTTGAATCGTCCAGGCTTTTGCCGTCGGTATCCTCTGCTTCCCTGGCATGCCCCTCATGCCGCAGGCTCCTATCATTTGGACTTGCAGAAAGCATCGAGCGCGGCAACCTCCTTGCGCTCGCCCTCGAAGTCTGCAGCCAGACGCTCGTAGAGCCGCGCCGCACCTTCGTAGAAGCTGCGAGCTGCCGGGTCCTCGCCGACGAACTGGGCGATCTCCTCCATTTCGGCCACCCAGCGGTACGCCTTGGAATACATGCCCGGTACCTGGCGCGTCAGCCAGCCGAACAAGGCGGGCTGACTGGACGATAGTTCCGCCCTCAGGTCCTCGGCGGTGCCGGCGCGCGATGCCGCCAGCATCATCGCCGCACCCAGCGCGGTGAAGCCCTTGGTGATGCCGGCATACGACATCTTCATCGCTGACGCGGCGCCGATCGGTCCCGGCTGGATCGGCATCTGCAGGCCATATTTCGTCAGCTCGGCGACGCGCGGCGCGGCTTCGCCGGACAGGTAGATCTTCGGGCTGTAGCCAGGCTTTGGCGGGCCGCCGATGATGCCACCGTCGACAAAGGTGGCGCCAGTCTCCTGCACCACGCGGCTGATGCGCACCACGGTCGCCGGATCGAGCGCATTGCAATCGACATAGATCGGCTTTTGGGTCGCGGTCCGTAATACCGGCGCCAGTCGCTCCGCCAGGCCGAGCGCGTCGCCGGGCGGTAGGATTGATAGAATGATGTCGCATGCAACGATCTGCTCGTCCGAGGCGTCCACCATGCCGGCGGCCTTGGCGCGCGCAAGCGTGGCTTCGCTGCGGCCGGCAAGCAACGTGCGAACTTCGATGCCATTCTCCACAAGTCGGCCACCCACCGCGCTGCCCATCATGCCCGGTGCGATCACTGCGACAACAGGTTGCATTGCTTGCCTCCTCAATTACTCAGCACGCCCTGGGAGCGCAGCCGACCGATCTCATCTGCCGAATAGCCTGCCTCGCGCAGCACGACCTCGGTGTGCTGACCGACCTCCGGCGCACGACGCGGCGCCACCTTCGCCTCGCCATCGATGTGGAATGGGCTCGACACCGTCAGTGTCGCGCTGTCAGTGAACGGCACCAGTGCGCCGATCGCGTGCATCTGCGCGTCATCCGCTGTGTCGTCCGTCCGCGCCACCACGCCAAAGGTTACGCCGACGCCATCGAGGATTTTGCGCCACTCCGCCATGTCGCGCGTGGCGAATACCACATCCAACTCGGCGACCAGCGCCGCAGCGTTCTGCTTGCGGGCTTCCTTCGTGGCGAACCGTTTGTCGTGCGTCAGATCCTCGAGACCAATCGCGTTCAGCAGCGGTTTGAGCTGCCGGTCCTCATTGAACAGCGCCATGATGAACCAGCGGTCGTCACGACAGCGGTAGTGGTTGGCGAGCGCATTCGGCGCATGCTCGCGTGCCGGCCGATGCGGCACCGGTTCGCCGAACAGGCGCGTCTGGATGAAGCAGCCGTTAGCCCAGGCGCCATTCTGCAACAGTGATGAGCGCACCACGCCGCCGCGCCCGGTCTTCTCGCGCCGGTAAAGTGCGGTGACGATCGCGGCGTAGAGGCCGGTGGCGCTCGGGTGATCGCCCATGCCTGGAGCCGAACGCGCTGGCGGCGTATCTACTTCCGCCCTGACGGCGTCCATCAAGCCGGTCCGCGCCCAGTAGGCGGTGGAGTCGAAGCCTGTCTTCGCTGCCTCCTCGCCCGCTTCGCCATAGGCAGTGAACGAGGCGTAGATCAGCCGCGGGTTCAGCGGCAACAGATGATCGGGCGCAAGTTTCAGCCGGTCGCGCACGGGCAGTGGAAAGTTGGTGACGAACACATCGGCTTCGGCAACCAGCCGGTACAGCACGTCACGCCCAGCCTTGTGCTTCAGGTCGATCGCCAGGCTGCGCTTGTTGCGCGACGTCAGTTGCCAATAATAGTCGTTGTTGGCGCCGCTTGCGCTGCGGCCACGCCAGGGATCGCCCGCACCCGGCGGCTCGATCTTGATCACATCGGCGCCGAAGTCGGACATGATCGTTGCTGCGGCTGGCCCAGCGATCCAGCTCGCGCAGTCGATGACCTTGAGGCCGGTGAACAGGTGGTCGGACATCTGCTGATCGACTCCCCGATCCCCTTGCGGCAGGGGGTGGGGGAGGGTGATCGCGGTACCATGGCCCCCTCCCCGAACCCCCTCCCGCAAGGGGAGGGGGAGTTCCTTTCCTGGCTTTGCCTATGGTTTCTTGTTGCTGAAGATGATCGTGCCCGATGCTGCGAACATGCCGCCGACGCCGTGACACACTGAGACTTTCGCCCCTGGTATCTGCGCCGGCGCTGTGCCGCGCATCTGCCGAACACTCTCCTGCAGCGCGTACATGCCATACATGCCAGAGTGCATATACGACAGGCCACCGCCATTCGTGTTGAGCGGCAGCTTGCTGCCCGGCGCGGTGCTGCGTTCGGCGATGAAGCGGCCCGCTTCGCCGCGCGGCACGAAGCCAAGATCTTCCAGTCCGAACAGCGGCAAGTGAGCAAACGCGTCGTAGATCATCAGATGGTCGACGTCGTTGTGCTTGATTCCCGCCTCGCGGAACGCAGTCGGCCCGGCGACGCTGAACGCGCGCGAGCTGGTAAAGCTCTCCATCTGGCTGACCATCGGCGTCTCGACACTTTCGCCGGTGCCAAGAATGTAGACCGGCTTGGTGGGAAAATCCTTGGCGCGCTCAGCCGAGGTCAGGATCAGCGCGCCGCCGCCATCAGTGACCAGGCAGCACTGCAGCAATCGGAATGGATAGGCGATCATGCGCGAGTTAAGTACGTCCTCGACGGTGATCGGATCACGGAACGTCGCGCGCGGGTTCTTCGCCGCCCATTCGCGCTGCACCACCGAGACCATGGCGATCTGCTCGTGCGTCACACCATACGTCTTCATGTAGCGAAGCACTGGGATGGGGAACAGCGAAGGCGGCCCCATTGGACCGAACGGCTGCTCGAACTGCCCGTTCAGACTGGACGGCGGCACGCTGCGCGGCGGGTTGCCGACGCGAGAGCGGCCGCTCTCGCCGTGGGTCACCAGAATGGTCTTCGCCAACCCGGCCTCGATCGCCGCAGCGGCATGTCGCACGTGTATCATGAACGAGCAGCCGCCCACCGCGGTGCCGTCCACCCAGCTGGGCGTGATACCGAGATAATGCGCGATCTGCACCGGCGTCTCACCGGCCGTCGCAACGCCATCGATGTCCTTCGGCTTCAGCCCGCAATCGGCCATCGCGTTCAGCGCAGCATCGGCATGCAACTGGATCTGCGACATGTCGGGGATGACGCCGAGTTTCGTGGTTTCCGCCGCGCCGACGACGGCAACTGTGTTGTGCGGCATCGGTTCAGCCTTTCGAGGGACGGAAGAAGGGCAGGGTGATCGCATCGTTCTGCTGCGCAAACACCACTTCAAGCGGCATGTCGAGCTGCAATGCCTCCGGCGTCTGCGGACACTCGACGATGTTGGTCATCATGCGCGGGCCTTCGGTGAGCTTCACCACGGCGATGGCGTAGGGCGGCTCGAAACCGGGCACCTTGCGGTGATGGATGACGTAGCTGTCCAGGATCGCTTTGCCGGACGCGGCGAATACGCTGACTTTGCGCGTGGCGCATTTTGGGCAGAACGGTCGCGGCGGAAAATAAACATGACGGCACTCATCGCAGCGCTGCAGACGCAATTCGCCGGCCTTCGTACCGTCCCAGAAGTGCTGTGTTTCCGGCGTGGGTTGCGGCAGGGCGCGGCCTGGCTCTGGCATGAGTAGTTCCTCGGGATCTGATCGGGAGCGGGCAAGCTAGAGCGGTTTGCGTCTCTCTGGCAAACGCAGCGGCAACGCTCCTTCCGGGCCGCAACCAAGCCTCACGTGCGCGTTGGGAAACCCTCCAGCATGGCACGGACAGCGGTCGCCAGACCGCGCCTGCCATATGGCTTGCGGAGAATCTGCCGATCCGCAACGTCAACCGACGTCTCCGCATAACCCGTCGTAAACAGGACCCGCAGCCCGGGCCGCAATCGACGCGCAGCTTCGGCGAGTTCCGGGCCGCTCATTCCCCCAGGCATCACGACATCCGTGAACAGCAGATCGACAACTGCCTCTGATGCCAGGATGGCCAGCGCCGACTGCGCGTCCTTCGCCGGCACGACCTTGTAGCCCAAGGCTGTGAGATTGCGCATCGTGACGGTCATCAGGACCTGATTGTCGTCCACCAGCAGAATTGTCCCGCTGCCTCTGCGCTCATCAGGCTCTGGCGCGGGCGCCTTTACCGGTTCCATCGGCCGTCCAGTTGGTTCAAGTGCGCGCGGCAGGTAGATGCTGACCTTGGTGCCCATTCCGACAGAACTTGCAATCTCGAGATGACCGCCGGACTGCTTGGCGAAACCATAGGCCATGCTGAGGCCGAGGCCGGAACCTGCGGACGGCGGTTTGGTGGTAAAGAATGGCTCGATAGCC
>JBKPSV010000166.1:0-27472 GCA_046735215.1 Pseudomonadota bacterium
CCGGCCGCGGTGTGCGGCAAGCACACTACGGGACTGCGCGCGCAGGAAGCCACCCAGAATGACCCTGCCGCCGGGGGCAAGATTGGTGCTCAGACTCCAAGCCATCTTCCGCAGCGGACGCGCCAGAATGTTGGCCAGCACGAGGTCATAAGGCCCAGTCTGACGAACCATCCTATCGCGCCAGCCGTCCGCCCGCCTGATCATCACCAGCGGGCCGAGCTGATTGCGCCTTGCGTTCGACCGAGCGACGAGAACGGACTGCGGCTCGATATCGACCGCCAGCACGCGTCGACGCAGCAGGCGGGCGGCGGCCATCGCCAGGATGCCGCTGCCGGTGCCCAGGTCGATGATCCGCCGCGGCCGCCGTCTCGCCACCAATTCCAGAGCCCGGAGTGCGCCGCGCGTAGAGCCATGTTCGCCAGACCCGAAGGCAAGGCCGGCATCCAATGTCAGCGAGATGCGCCCTGCAGGGGCAGGGTGACATAGGTGGCTGCCGCGGACTGCAAACTGCCGACCGATCAGCTGTTCGGAGAAAGACGCGTAGGACCGCGCGAGCCAGCCGTCGGCTGACGTCGGCATACGCTCCAGAGAGGCGGCGCAGCCGGAAATTGATGCGGCGAGTGCCAATGCCGCCGCCAGTCCTGGTTCGTCACGGCCGACGGGCTTCAGCCCTTCAACCCGCCAACGGTCCATCTTCGTGTTGTGGAAGAAACTGACGCCGGTGCAGACGCTGGACAATGCGGCCTCGTAGGCCTCCAGCGCTGCCTCCGGCACGTCGACCGAGACAGTTTCCAGCGCAACCGCATGGCGCCGCGCACTCAGTCCGCCACCTTCTCGACGAAACGATCCAGCACCCGCTTCTCACCGGCCTTATCAAAGGCCACGTCCAGGCGCTCATCCTCTGCCGCACGCACCGTTCCATAGCCGAACTTCTGGTGGAACACCCTGGCACCCACAGGGATGACATCGAGACGGGCCGGTCGCGCCGGCTGATCCCATGGTTCGATCGGGCGCTGCCGTCGCGCCACCAACGGGAACGGCCGTGGAAACACCGTCAGCGATACCGCCGCCTCGCGCGCCAGTACAGCAGAGCCGGCGCGGTCAACCTCAGCATCCGGCAGTTCCTCGATGAACCGGCTGGGGATGCTGCTCTGCCAGTTGGTATAGATCCGCCGGTTGGCAGCGTATGAAACGACAGCGCGTCGCCGCGCACGCGTGAGGCCGACATAGGCCAGCCTGCGCTCCTCCTCCAGCGACTTCACGCCGCCCTCGTCCAATGCTCGCTGGTTCGGAAACAGCCCCTCCTCCCACCCGGGCAGAAACACCGTGTCGAACTCCAGTCCCTTTGCGGCATGCAATGTCATCAGGCTGACGCGATCACCGTCGGACGCTTCGTCGTTCTCCATGACCAGCGAGACATGATCCAGGAAGCCGGCCAGCGTCTCGAACTCCGAGAGCGCGCGCAGCAGCTCCTTCAGGTTCTCAAGCCGCGTCGGGGCGTCGGGCGATTTGTCCTTCTGCCACATCCCAGTGTAGCCGCTCTCGTCGAGCAGCGTCGCGACCGTCACGACATGTCCGTCGGTTTCGAGCAGTCCGCGCCATCGCACAAAGCCGCGCAGCAACTCGCCGAGTTGCGACCTCGCCTGCCCCTTCAGCTCGCCCGCCGCGACCAGTCGTGCCGCCGCCTCCATCAACGGAACGTCGTTGTTTCGCGCAGTCTCGTGCATCGCGCGCAACGCCACTTCGCCGATGCCACGACGCGGCACATTGACGATGCGTTCGAATGCCAGATCGTCCGCCGGCTGAACAACCAGGCGCATATAGGCGATGGCGTCCCTGATCTCCTGCCGCTCGTAGAAGCGCAGGCCGCCGATGACCCGGTATGGAACCCCAAGCGTGATCAGACGCTCCTCGAACGCCCGGGTCTGAAATCCTGCGCGCACCAGGATTGCCATCTCCCGGAGCCGATCGCCGTCACGCCGAAGCGACTCGATGCGTTCGCCGACCATGCGGGCTTCCTCATCCGAGTCCCACAGCCCGATCACAGCAACCTGTTCGCCTGTCGCGTCCGCCCGCCCAGGACGCAAGGTCTTGCCCAGCCGCCCCTCGTTGTGCGTGATCAGTCCCGATGCCGCCGCAAGGATCGGCGCGGTGGAACGATAGTTCTCTTCCAGGCGGACGATGCGGGCGTTCGGAAAATCGTGTTCGAAGCGCAGGATGTTCTCCACCTCTGCACCACGCCACGAATAGATCGACTGGTCATCATCGCCGACGCAGCAGATGTTCTTGTGGCTTTGCGCCAGGAGACGCAGCCAGAGGTACTGCACCTGGTTGGTGTCCTGATATTCGTCCACCAGGATGTAGCGGAACATGCGGTGATACTGCGCCAAAATGTCCGCGTCGCTGCGCAGCAACTCGGTCATGTGCATCAGCAGGTCGCCGAAGTCGACCGCATTCACGGCGCGCAGTCGTGTCTGGTAGGCTTCGTACAGCTCTTTCGCCGCGCCGTTGGCGAAGTCGGTGTCGTCGGCGGGCGTCACCCGTGCCGGCGTCAGGCCGCGATCCTTCCAGCGCTGGACGATGGCCATCAATGCAGGCGGCGGCCATCGCTTGGGGTCAGTTCGCGCCGCCTCCATCACCTGCTTCAGCAGACGCAGTTGGTCGTCCGTATCAAGGATCGTGAAGTTCGGTTTGAGGCCGACCTGTTCGGCGTGCCGGCGCAGCATCCGTGCGCACAGGGCGTGGAACGTGCCCAGCCATAAACCCTCGACCGGCCTTCCCAGAATGGCACTGACCCGGTCGCGCATTTCGCGCGCAGCCTTGTTGGTGAAGGTGACCGCGAGCACCTGATTCGGATATGCCCGGCCGGTGATCAGGATGTGAGCGAACCGCGTCGTCAGCACGCGTGTCTTGCCGGTACCCGCGCCAGCCAGCACCAGCAGCGGACCGTCGACCGTCTCGACCGCCTCGCGCTGCGCGGTGTTGAGCTGAGAAATATAGTCGCTCATGCGATTGCGATATAACGCGCGGGTGCGGGTCGCACCAATGTCCTGAGCCTCAAGCGGAAGAAGACCGCACCCCAAGAATACGGGAGATGGCGTAGGTCAGTTCAGGGCGGTTCAGCGTATAGAAGTGGAACTCGTCGATGCCGTTGGCCTGCAACAGGCGCACTTGCTCGGCCGCGACCACGGCCGCGACCATCCGCCTTGTATCGGGGTCATCGTCCAGGCCCTCGAACATATGTGCCAGCCATTCCGGAATGCTCGCCCCGGACAAGGCCGACATGCGGCGAAGCCCCGCGAGATTGGTCACCGGCATAATCCCGGGCACCACCGGCGCCGTGATACCCGCCGCAAGGCACAGGTCGAGGAAGCGCAGAAACAGCGAGCCATCGAAAAAGAAGTTGGTGATCGCCCGATTGGCACCGGCATCGAGCTTGCGCTTGAGATTGTCGAGGTCGGACATCCGGGAATGCGCCTGGGGGTGCAGCTCTGGGTAGGCTGCCACCGAAATCTCAAACGGCGCGACGCGTTTCAGCCCGGCAACAAGGTCCACCGCAAATGCATAGCCGCCGGGATGCGGGCTATAGGTCTCTCCTGGAGGGGGGTCGCCCCGCAGTGCCACGATATGCCGCACGCCGGCGTCCCAGTACTGCCGCGCCACCTCATCCACCTCGGCGCACGCGGCGCCGACGCATGTCAGATGGGCCGCCGGCACCAGCGCGGTCTCCCGCACGATGCGCGCAACGGTTGCATGCGTCCGCTGCCGCGTGGTACCACCCGCCCCATACGTCACCGATACGAACCGTGGCTGCAGCGGCTCCAGTCGGCGGATGCAGGTCCAAAGCTGCTGCTCCAGCGCCTCGGTTTTCGGCGGGAAGAACTCGAATGACAACGACGGCGGCCGCTGGGCTGCGTCACGCGTTGGAAGAGCCGCAAATCGGGGGCCGGTCAGCCAGCGTTCGAGAGTCGCAGAGCCGGAGCCCACAGTCCCATCATCCATGCCGCCTTTTCCACCCGGCATGCGCGCCGACGCAAGGCCAATCTGGACTTCAGGCACGTTGCGCAATGGCCACCCGGGGCCTAGTGTCGAAAAACTATTCGTAATTATCCCTGGTATCGGGGGGTGGCAGCATCAGAGTATGTTCCGCCTCCGCCTTGACGATCGACCGAGGAAGCCGATGCCCGCCAGCTCAAGCCGCATTCTGGTCATAGCCGCCGTGTTGTTGGGCGGGCTCAGTGGTTGCGCGACACCGCCGCCGCCCGACGATCCCGACGCTGTGGCGGACTACAAGGAAACCAATGATCCGCTGGAGCCGACCAATCGAGCGATATATGCCTTCAACAATGCGCTTGATACCGCGATTCTGAAACCGGTGGCGCAGGGCTATCGATACATTGTGCCCGGAGCGGTGCGCGGTGGCATTCACAATACCTTGTCCAATCTCGCCACACCGGTGCAATTCAGCAATGACGTGCTGGAGGGCAAGCCGCGCCGCGCGGGCGACACGACGATGCGCTTTCTGATCAACTCGACCGCTGGGGTTCTCGGCTTCTTCGATGTGGCGTCGGATTGGGGTTACCCCAATCATGACAGTGATTTCGGCATCACGATGGCGCTTTGGGGCATGCCGGCGGGGCCGTATCTGTTCCTGCCGGTTTTCGGGCCATCCGATCCGCGGGATGCCGTAGGTCTCGGCGTCAACGCCGCGATGGACCCGTTCACCTGGGTTGGGCAGGGCGCCGCGGTTCGTGCGCTTGACTGGTCTCGCTGGTTTATGAACGGCATTGACCAGCGCGAACGTCATCTCGATGACATAGACAGCATCAAGAAGACTGCACTTGACCCCTATGCGACCTTCCGCAGCCTATATCGACAGCATCGGACATCGCAGATCGACGACGCTCGCAACGACAACCGAGCGACCATCCCTGTATGGTTCCCGCAGTCCGCAACGCCGGGTCAGGTAACCTACTCTCCCACTGCGTCACGCAACTGAACGCCTGAGGCCATAAGTGATCATATTCCAACGTCGCAATTTCATGGTGATGACAGCTGCCTGGCTTCTGCCGGGCTCGCAGTGGCTGGCCCGTCCTGCGGAGGCTCAGGGAGCGACGGATCGAGCAAGCGCATTGATCAAGAGCATCGGTGACCAATTGGTTGCAGTTGTGAACGGTCCTGGGGGTGAGCGGGAGAAGCGGTCCAGGCTCACGGCGATCATCGACAGTGGCGTGGATGTCGACGGGGTGGCGCGGTTCTGCCTCGGTCGTTTCTGGCGCACAGCATCAACGGAACAGCAGCGTCGCTACATGGAGCTGTTCCATCAGGTGCTGGTGAACAACATCACCTCAAAGATCGGGGATTACCGCGGCGTCCGCTTTCACTTGGGACGCACTCAGCGGCGGGACGATGACGCGGTGGTGTCAACCGTGGTGGAGCGGCCAAACAATCCGCCCACCAATGTCGACTGGATCGTCAGCAGCCCGAACGGCGATCCCAAGATTATCGATGTCGTCGCCGAAGGCACCTCGCTGCGGCTGACGCAGCGGCAGGACTATGCATCCTATCTGAGCCACAACAACAACAATATCGACGCGCTGATCAACGCGATGCGGCAGCAGGTCGCCGAGGCGGGCTGAGACAACGCCAGGTCCGCCCGTCCGGCGGATGACAGAACTTTAATTGACATGACAGCGGTTTAATCGCTGCACCGAGGGAACGTTCACCCGCGTCGTCGCATCTTCAGCGGGACGGGACGTCACCCTGATGTCCCCTCGAATCGCGAAGCAGTCTTCAGGAGGCATCATGACTCTTCATTCTCAGGCAGGTTCTCGGCCGAGAACCTGGCGCCGATCGGCACTGGCCGCCGTTCTCATGGCTGGTACCGCGCTGGGTGGCTTTGCCGTCGGACAGGGCGGATTTGCGGCAACTGAAGCCACGTCGGGCACGCCCGTCAATCCGCCGGGAACCAGCGTTGCGAACCCGCTGCCCGACTTCTCCCCACTCGTCACGCAGGTAAAACCTGCGGTTGTTTCAATCACCACGAAACTGCAGCGAAGCGCATCTGACGCGGACGAGATGCAGCAGCTGCCGACGCCCTTCCGGCAGTTCCCGTTCGGTGGCATGGGGCCGTTCGGCCACTCCGGCCCGCAAGTGCGCGCGGTTGAGGCGCGTGGCTCTGGGTTCATCGTCAACGAGACAGGGACGATCGTCACCAACAATCACGTGGTGAAGAACGCCAAATCAGTGTCCGTCACGTTGGACGACGGCACCACTTTGCCGGCGAAGGTCATCGGAACCGATGCCCGCACCGACATCGCGGTGCTCAAGGTGGATGCGCACAAGTCGCTGCCATACATCCAGCTTGGCAATTCGGAGAACGTGAAGCCTGGTGAATGGGTGATCGCCATGGGCAATCCGTTCGGACTTGGCGGTTCGGTGACGGCCGGCATCGTCTCGGCGCAGGGCCGCGATATCGGCGAAGGCCCGTACGATCATTTCATTCAGATCGATGCCCCGATCAATCAAGGCAACTCGGGCGGACCGCTATTCACCCAGAATGGCAAGGTGATCGGCATGAACACGGCGATCCTATCGCCTTCGGGTGGTTCGATCGGCATCGGCTTTGCGATTCCTTCGGACACGATCAAGACCGTCGTGGCTCAGCTCGAGAAGACCGGCAAAGTGACGCGCGGCTACATCGGCGTTGAGGCGCAGCAGGTAACCCAGACCATGGCGAAGGCGATGAACCTTGGTCAGGACTCAGGTGCGCTGATTGCCGGCGTGCAGGACGACACCCCGGCGTCCAAGGCCGGCATCCAGCCGGGCGATGTCATCACTTCGGTGAACGGCAAGGCGGTGAAGAACCCGCGCGACCTGGCGGTTGACATCGCAGGCGTGCAGCCCGGTGACGACGCCAAGCTGCAGGTGCTGCGTGACGGGCAGAACAAGACTGTCTCGGTAAAGGTCGGTCAGTTGCCGGGCGAGCAGATGGCCAAGAATGAGAGCCCGCAGCAGTCGCGCGAGAAGCTCGGGGTGGCCCTCGCGCCGCTGTCACCCGACATGCGCAACCGGCTCGACGTGCCGGACGGCACCAACGGAGTGGTCATCCGCGAAGTGCAGCCTGGTTCGCCCGCGGAGCAGGCCGGATTGCAATCGGGCGACGTGATCGTGGGTGTTGGCGGCAAGTCGGTCGACTCACCGTCCGCCGCGGCGAGCGCGCTCCGCACTGCTGCGAAGGACCGCGCCGTCGCGCTGCGCATCATTCGCAACGGCACGCCGGTGTTCGTCGGCGTCAATCTCGATCAGTCTAGCGAAGGGTAACCTCGATTGCGTGGCCGTGCTCAGGCGCGGCCACGCTCCTCGCGCCACAGCGCCAGTGCTTCCTGCACCGGGCGATCCGAGAAACTGAACAACACCGCTTCGCTATCCGCGTGATGGCGATGCCAATGCCAGCTTGGCGCCACGAAGATATCGCGCGGCTTCCAGCGAAATGTGGTATCTCCTACTACTGTTTCGCCTTGGCCCTCGACCACAACGAACACAGTGCCGTCGGTCGAGCGGTATGGTGCGGTGCCAAGACCTGCAGGCAACAACTGCATGAAAGCACCGATCGTTGGCATTGCCGATCCGCCCGTCGCAGGATTGACATAGCGCAGCTTGTAGCCATGACAGATATCGGGATCGCCATTGTGCGCTAATGTGGTCAGGGCCTCGCGTGACCGCGCGTAAGGGTAACTGAAGACGGGCGAACTCTTCGCGGCAGGCTGCCAATCGACAGGCAGCATGTTGGCACCGTATCGCGCAAGGCTGTCGCCCACCGGCCGAGTGACGGTCTGGCTGTCGGCATTCGCCGGCTCCGCGAAACTGGCGTCCAGCAGTCGAACCAGCGGCACGTCGAGACCGTCGAGCCAGACCATCGGCTGATCGGTATCGTTGCCATGGTCGTGCCAGGTCCAGTTGGGCGTGATGACGAAGTCGCCTGGCTCCATCAACGTGCGTTCGCCCTCCACGGCGGTATAGGCACCGTGTCCTTCGATGATGAAGCGAAGGGCCGACTGCGTATGGCGATGCGCCGGCGCCACTTCGCCCGGCATGATGAGTTGCAGTCCGGCGAACAGCGAATGCGTAATCGAGGTGTGTCCGCGCAAACCTGGATTCTCCAGGATCAGCACGCGGCGTTCGGCCTCTTTGGCGGTGATGAGATCGCCGGCCTGCATCAGGAAAGGCCGCACCACATTGTCATAGTCCCACTTCGCCGGCCGCGCCGGTGTTGCGGGTGAACGGGTCACCATCGTGTGGAGGCGTTCCCACAACGGCGCCAGCGAATGTTCGCCGATTCTGTCGTAAAATGCCTGGCGGTCGGACGACGGTGCGATTGCGGTATCGTTCATGCGACCCTTCCTTCGTTCGAATCCCCTCTAGGCAGCCGTCGCCGGAGAGTCAAATTACACCCGCTTGCTCGTCGTCGCCGTCGATGTGTCGCATTTCGGTTTGATTAACCGTTCACCGCCAAGGTCCCGCCTCGCCGCAAGCCGCCGGAGCTGGCATGGGCGAGGCTTTCAACGTTGGGAGTCGCGTGAACGCACGTGGACTTGCCTGCGACGTCATAGAGGTGACTCCTCTCGGGACGCAACTGCTGCTTCGCCTGCGTTGCGTCGCGGGCGATCTGGCCGGTCTGGAGTGGAGCATTCTCCATCCGACGGAAGCCGTGACTCTGCTGCGCTCCGATCTGCGGCCAGATGCGCCGGGTCCGCTGGATCGCTGGCGACTGCAGCATCAGGCACACCTGTTGGACCAAGTATTGGGGCCGGCAGATGTTTTGCTGGCCGCGCCTGGCAGGCTACGGATCGAGCCGTATCAGCTTGTGCCATTGATGCGTGCTCTGGAGATGCCTCGGCCGAGGTTGCTGATCGCTGATGGTGTGGGACTTGGCAAGACCGTAGAGGCAGGACTGATCATCTGTGAGCTTATCGCTCGGCGGCGGGCCCACCGCGTCCTGGTCGTGTCCCCTCCGGGACCACTGCTCGTGCAGTGGGAACAGGAACTGCAGCATCGCTTCGCGCTGCGCTTCGTAGCGATCGCCAGCTCCGCTGTGCTGCTGGAGCAGCGCCGCAAGCTAGAACTGGGTGGCAACCCCTTCGACTCGATCGCGCTCTGCCTGACATCTCTCGACTTCGCCAAACAGGAACGCGTGTTGGAGGAACTTGAACGCTCGACGTGGGATCTTGCAATTGTGGATGAAGCCCACCACTGCGTCAGCGCCAGCCCAGGCGGTAAGCGGGACGATAGCCAGCGCAGGCGGTTGGCCGAAGTGATCGCCAGGCGTAGCGACGGCCTGTTGCTGCTGACTGCAACGCCGCACGATGGATATGACCCGCATTTCGCATCGCTCATCGAGCTACTCGATCCTAGCCTGGTTGATGGGCGGGGTGGCGTTGCAGGCAACGCCTATCGTCGGCACGTCGTCCGGCGGCTCAAGTCGCACCTGCGGGACACCAAGACGGGACTGCCGCTGTTCCGGGAGCGGAGGGTCATACCGGTCAAGGTTGAGGTGACGGGTGCTGCGCTTGAGCCGGTGCGCAGGTTTCATCGCGCGCTTGCCACGTTGATCGCACCGCGCCTGCGCAAGGCAACACGTGGGCGTGACGAGGCAGATGCGCTTGCGTTCGTCAGCCTGCTCAAACGCTCGGTTTCGACGATTAGCTCGTGCGTCGCGACACTACAGGTCGTCGCAGATCGCTACATTGCGGGGAGCGAAGACGCGATCGAGGCGGATCGTCGCCATCGGGCGCGCGCGCTGCGGGCTTATCGGCAGCAACTGCTGCGCTTCGGCGTGCTTGGTCATGACGACGAGAATAGCCTCGCGGAGCTGGAAGCGGATGGCATGGCAGCTGACCTGCAGTCGTCCGCCGCGACAGAACTGCTCTATGCCACGAAAGCGTCCGCCACGGTTGAGGCGCTTAAGAAACTGATCGCGCTGGGTCAAGCAGCAGCGCCGCACGATCCAAAACTTGCGGCGCTCCGGCAAGAGATTTGCACCATTCGTGCGGCCCATCCAGGGACGAACATTCTTGTCTACACCGAATATGCCGACAGTCAGGCGGCATTGGTTCAGGCACTGCGCGGCAGCGTAGAGGGTGAAGTTCTTTCGATCAGTGGAGGCGACAGCGAAGCAGTGCGAACGCAGGTCGCCGAGCGCTGCGCGGAAGAAGGCGGAATAATTCTCGTCAGCACCGACTCGCTGGCTGAAGGGCTCAATCTCCAACAACGATGCTTCAATCTCATCCATCTGGATCTGCCATACAATCCGAACCGACTGGAGCAGCGCAACGGCCGGATCGATCGTTACGGCCAAGAGCACGAACCGCAGATCCGCTATATGTATCTGGCGGATACATTCGAAGAACGACTTCTGCTGCATCTGATCCGAAAGTTCGAGAGGGCACAGTCATACCTTACCTTCATGCCAGAGACTTTGGGTGTTACTGCTGGCGGAAACGATGTGGGGCTTGGGCTTATTGCGGGTTTCGCCGAGCAGCAAGAGGGCCTGTTCGATGATGAGCCCGTGGCGATCCGCACGATCGATCGAGATGCAGAGACCGCAAATGCTGATTCCTATAAGGATCTGCTGCGAGAGATTGATCGCGCATTCGACAGCTTTGACCGATCCGCAGTGCGGCATGGGTGGCTTGATGATCCCAAACCAGCAAATGCCAGCGTTGCGGCCCCGGCAGTGCAAGCGTCGGTGGGTGCGGTCGACCTGCCTGATTTTGTCGCAGCAGCAATGAAAGCCGAAGCTGGCAACTGCGCCGGCTTGAATGGAGCGCTGCGGGTTCCTGTGGATTGGCGTAGCGGTCTCGATGGGTTGCCCGGCTATGAGCGGACAACCGGCACGTTTCGCTTTACCCGCGATCACACCAAGCTGCGGGACAGTCAAGGTCGCTCTCTCGGTGTGCTCGGCCGCACGCATCCTCTGGTGCGGCGGGCCATATCACTGGCGCATACCCTGTTCGACGAGACATACGACACACGAGTTAGTGTCGGTCCCACCACCGCCGGGGATCCGCTTTCTGTCCTATTCACATTCAACGTGGAGCTGCACGGCGCATCCAGGCTTGAGCTGCAGCGAGTGATCGCTGTGATGCTGCCGGAAGGTGGCGAGGCCGTTGAATGCAAGAAGCCGGAGCAGTGGTTGCCGAGCGCCGAGACTGTTGCCGCTGTCCCTCCGGATGCGTGGCAGCACCTGTTTGCTGGCTGGGTGCCGCAGCGCCACCGCGAGGTATGGACAATCGCGCTGGCCGCAATGCAGCGCGAAGCGGATCGCGCTGTTGACGACCTGCTGCTACGAACTGAAGCCGCAACATCCGACCTGCGGGACTGGTTGCAGCGGCGGGCCAACGTGATCTGCGGCGTACCTGAGCCGGTTGTGGATGACCTGTTTGGCGCTTCTCCTCGGGGGCCGGATTGGCGATTTGCCACAGCTCCCTTGGAGCGTCTTGCACGCTACGCGGCCGATGCGAACAACTCGCCAGAACGTCGACGGGAAGCGGACGGCACGGTACGGTCGTTCCAAATCAGGATGGATGACCTTGCCGCTCATGCCAAAGTCGCAGAACCGGTGCTGCACCCGATCGGCATGTTGATGCTGGTGCCGGCCGGACCAGCATGACTCTCGATTTCAGCGACTGCACTTTCGAAGGTTCCGCGCTACCGCAGCCGTTCGTTCGGTTCGAGCTATCCGATCTGTTGGCGAGGCTGGGATTGTTGGCCAATCAGCATGGCAAGCATTTTGAACGCAACTGGGCGGCACTACGACGTGGGCTGCGCGCGACTGGAGGTCCACAGAGTCTCTGCAACCACATCATCGCGCCATTGGCACAACACTTGGGATTCGAGCCTCCCTTGCGGGAGGCGCCAGTGATGACGCGCGAGGGCTTGGAGGACGGTGGTTGGACAATGCGCACCCCGAGCGGTTCGCGGCTCCGCAGTTGGGCGTTCGCGGGCGGGACGGATCTCGATGTACCCGCTCGCGATGGGCGGGCCTATCGCTCCAGTCCGATGCGCAGCATCCAGCGCGTGTTGCTGGCATCTCGCGAACACATGGGTATGGTAACCGACGGCGAGGAGTTGCGCCTGCTGCTATGTGATCCCACGCGGGACGGCAGCCATGTGGCCGTTCCTCTGGTTGGCAGCAAAGGATGGCGCAGTCGGAATACGGCGCCCGACTCTTATCGTTTGATTTTGGCACTCGGCTCACCAAAGGGCATCGCGGCGCTGCCAGCGATGTTGGAGGCGGCCAGGCTCAGTCAAACTCGAGTCACCAGAGATCTGCGCATCCAGGCACGGCAGGCCATCGAAGGCTTCCTGCAAGGAATGCTCAGCAATCCGCTCAATGGCGGTGTGTCCGGACTAGACCACAAGGTGGTGACGCTTTGGCAGGAGGCGTTGATCCTTGTCTATCGCCTGTTGCTGATATTGAAATTGGAAAGCACCCTCGAGCCAGCACGCTCATTCAGCTTTGCGTCAACCGACCTGTGGCGAACAGTGCTGTCGCCAAACCGGGCACTCGGGCCTCTGGTACGGCGCAATCTGGATCAGGGTCATGATACCGGCCATATGCTGGAACAAGGCCTGCGCGTCGTGTTCCGGTTGTTGCGCGATGGTTTCTCGTGCAGCGAAGTTAGCATCACACCGTTGGGCGGAGCGCTGTTCGGACCCGAGGCGACGCCGCTGCTCGATCGGCTGGCCTGGGGGGAGCATGGTGTGGCTGTGTTGCTCGACAGGCTGCTGTGGACGTCGCCGAAAGGGCGGCCGCGCGAGCGGGTGCATTACGGCTCGCTGGACGTCGAAGAGCTTGGGCACATCTACGAGGCGCTGCTCGAACTGGAGCCTGGGATCGCTGCTGTTCCGCTGGTGCGATTACGGCGGGCCAAACTGGAAGTCGTGGTAACCACCGAACAGGCTGAGCAGCATCTCAAAGCTGGTCGGGGATCGACGCGGACATCGCGCGTTGAAGACATCAGTCCAGGACAGTTCTACCTGCGTTCAGGTCTCGGCCGCAAACTGACTGGGTCATATTACACGCCACACCCGTTCGTTCGGTTCCTTGTGCGCGAGGCAGTGTCTCCGCACCTTGCTCTTATCAGCCCGGATACCGATCCGAATCCAGCAGGAATTCTGGCGCTGAGAGTAATCGACCCCGCCATGGGCAGCGGTCATTTCCTGGTTGAGGCCTGCCGGTTTCTTGCCGGTGCCCTCCACGACGCCTGTTGCAAGTGTGACGAAATAGCAAGACTGGCGAACGTAGCGGCGAACAGTGCAGCGCCCGAAGAGCGGGCGTACCTGCTAACCCGAGCCGCAGTCATGCGTCAGCGTATTGCGGATCTGCCTGGCTCGAACGGCTTGCTCTGCGCCTATATGCCAAGCCGCGCACACGAAGGTAGCGGTGGAATTTCGCCGTCCCGGGCACTGGCAATCTGCCGGCGCTTGGTATGTGTGCACTGCCTGTATGGGGTGGACAGCAATCCGCTTGCTGTTGAGCTGGCAAAAGTGTCGCTCTGGCTCGAATCTTATGCCGAAGGCCTGCCGCTGACATTCCTGGACCATAGGCTGGTGGTTGGCGACTCGATCAGCGGCGCTTTCTTCGCGTCGCTGATGATCAGCCCGGTGAGGCGGATAGCGTTGGACCCGGATTCGGCTCACGATGTCAGCTCGCGCAGGAGCGAGGCAGTCCAGGCCGCATTGCAGGAAGTGGTGGCACTGGAGGCCACTGTTGGAAGCGATGCCGCTGACCTGGTGCTCAAGGTTGGCGCAAAGGAGCGACTAGAGGCGACAATCAAGCCGCTGCGCCTGCTGGCGCAAGCATGGTCGGGAGCGGTTATGCTGGCACGGCATGACAGCGACGACGAATGGTTGGCGCTGGTGCGTGCCGTAGCTGCGACGGGAAAGTGGCCTGCGGCGACCACGGCTCATCAGTCTGCATTGCTTGCGGCCGGAAAAGGCGCCCTGCCGTGGGACCTGACGTTTCCGGAGGTCTTTTATCCGGTCCGCGATAGGCGCCATGGCTTCGACGTGGTCTTGAGCAATCCCCCCTGGGATATCGTCCAGCCCAATAGCGACGAGTTCCTGGCAGGGTTCGACCTGTCCGTGCTGGATGCTCAGAGCCGATATAATGCACGAGCAATTCGTGCACAGCTATTGGCCGAACCGAACGTTGCGCGCGCCTGGTCCGATTATCGGGATGGATTTAGCCGGCAGCATCGGGTTGTGGACCGGTTATACCAACATCAGAAGTCTGGTGCTGACGGTGCGATAATGGGAGGCAAGCTCGACCTCTACCGTGTGTTCGCCGAGCGCATGCTGGAGATCGTCGGTTCCGAGGGAACCATCGGGATGGTTGTGCCATCCGCATTCCATGCCAACGAGGGGGCAACTGCGATACGGCGACTTTATCTCCAACATACGCAGATAGCACAATGTTGGTCGTTCGAGAACCGGCGCGCGCTCTTTGATATCCACGCCAGGTACAGGTTCGATCTGATCGTGGTGCGCCGTCCAGGCCCGACCACCGAGCTGAGATGCGCATTCTATCTTGATGCCTTTCAGCAGCTCGAGGAAGAGTATCGACTGCTCACGTACAGTCGGGACTTCATCGAAGCGACTGGCGGACGTCACAGTACCTTTCTGGAGCTGCGAAACACCGCCGATGTGGCGGTGGCCCGAAGGACGTTTCCTGGCAAGCGGCGGATGGAGGACCTTGGAATCGTGCTCGGCCGCGAACTTCACATGTCCGACGACGCCAGCAGATTCGAGCCGCTGGCTGGCCTGCATCTCGCAGATCCGGTGGCCTCCGGCTACTTCATTCTGCATGAAGGAAAGACGATCCACCAGTTTCGCGATCGCTGGGACACACTGCCGCGCTTTGCCGTCAATGTCAGTGCCTTGGCCAATAAGTCCCTGGAAGCGAGCCGCTATTACCGGGCAGCCTGTCGCGAGATCGCCAGATCGACCGATGAACGGACGTCGATTGCGACCATGCTGCCGCCCGGCGTGCTGTGCGGCCATACAATCAGCGTCGAGCGCGCACCAATGCAGCGCACAACTGCCTCCGGCCTGATGCTCGTTGCGGTCATGAACAGCTTTGCGTTCGACTGGCTTCTCCGGCAGAAGGTCGGGATACACGTGAGCATCTACATTCTCTCAGAGTTGCCCGTGCCAAGGCTGCCGGCGGAAGCCGAAGCCTTCCTGGCCCACGGCTGTCTCCGCCTGTGCTGCAATGATGCAGCATTTGCTCGCCTTTGGCGCGATCAACTTGGGGCCGCCTGGTTCGAGTCACAGCCCGAGTATTCATGGCCGGCGATCCGAACAGAACCCGACCGATGGAAACTGCGTGCCGCACTGGACGCCGTCGTCGCGCATGGCTACGGGCTGTACCGTGCTGAATACCAGCGAGTGCTGGAAGGTTTCAGCCACAAGAGTTTTCCGGACGCTCCGGAACTATGCCTCGCAGCGTTCGATGAGCTCGGACGGATCGGTCAGGAGGCGTTTGGTCGTCTGCACGATCCCTATGACAACGTGCCGCTTGTCACCACGCTGGCTCAGCCTATCATGCAACTGCCTCGCGCACCTGAGAAGCGCCGCGGACCAGGGTGCAGAAGGGCTCGTACGAAGATGGCAGACTGACTATGAGCCCGACTGTCCTGATCACGGGTGCTGCCGGAAATATTGGCACGAAGCTGCGCGCGCATTTTTCCACATTGAACTGGACGGTGCGGGCGCTGGATGCCAATTCACATGGCGATAGCGCGGTCGTGGTGGCTGATCTCGCGGATTGGGATGATGCCTGGACGGAACTGTTCGCCGGTGTCGACACAGTGATTCATCTCGCCGGCGACCCCAGTCCGCAGGCGAGTTGGGACTCCGTGCAGCGACTGAATATCGATCTGACGGCGCACGTCTATGAAGCGGCGGCCCGCCACGGTGTGCGGCGTGTCGTATTCGCCAGCTCCAACTGGGTGATGGCGGGTCATCGGGCTGGTACAGGTCCCCTGACCACTGACACGGAACCGTATCCCATAAACCCATACGGGGTTTCGAAACTGGTCGGTGAACGGATGGGACGGTCGCTGCATCAGCGGTGCGGAACATCAGTGATCTGCTTTCGCATCGGCTATGCACAGCGCGACGAAAATCGGCCAGGACCGCACATGGGCTGGAGCAGCTGGGGGCAGGCGATGTGGCTGTCTAATCGCGATCTCTGCAACGCCATGGAGCGTGCCGTTCTGGCGGACGGTGTTGGCTTCGCTGTGTTGAACCTGATGAGCGACAATCCGGGAATGCGCTGGGAGATTGAGACGACCAAGCGGGTCATTGGCTACGCCCCGCTGGACGGTGCGGCACCGACCATGACTGACACGATCTTGCGTGATGAGCGCAGCGCGCAGGATCTACGACGAATGGTCGAACGACTCGATGAAATCCTGCAGCAACGCCGCTGGTGAAGCTGCTATGGCTGTGAACGCAGCAGAAAGCGCTGCACCTTTCCCGTCTGCGTTTTCGGCAGAGCCGTCGCAAACTTGATGGAACGCGGATACTTGTAGGGGGCAATCGTCGCCTTGACATGGTCCTGCAGTCGCACACGCGTCGCGTCGTCCGATGCAACTCCTTCGGCCAACACGACGTGTGCCTGCACGATTTGCCCGCGCTCGGCATCGGTCGCACCGACCACAGCACACTCAACGACGTCTGGGCAGGTCAACAGTGCGGCTTCGACCTCGGGGCCTGCGATGTTATAGCCAGCAGAAATGATCATGTCGTCCGAGCGAGCCATGAAGTGGAAATATCCCGCTTCGTCCTGCATGAAGGTGTCGCCGGTGATGTTCCAGCCGTCGCGCACGTAGATCTTCTGGCGGGCATCGGCAAGATAGCGACAGCCGGTGGGTCCCCGCACCGCCAGCCGCCCAACCTCGCCGCGCCGCAGTTCCAGCATGTCGTCGCCAACGATCCGCGCCTGATAGTTGCTGACTGGTCGTCCCGTCTTGCCCGGATGTGCGTCGCCGAACCTGTTGGTGATGAAGATGTGCAGCATCTCCGTGGTGCCGATACCGTCCAGGATTGGCTTGCCCGTCTTGCGCACCCATTCGTCGAATATCGGTCCCGGCAAAGTCTCGCCGGCCGATACCGCCGCGCGCAGCGATGACAGGTCGGCGCCTTCATCCATCGCCCGCAGCATCGCTCGATACGCCGTCGGCGCGGTGAAACTGATGGTTGCTCCATAGGTTTGGATGATCTCGATCATGTTGGCGGGAGACGCGTTCTCCAGCAGCGTCGCGGCCGCACCGAAGCGCAGCGGAAAGATCGCCAAACCGCCAAGACCAAAGGTGAACGCGAGCGGCGGCGAGCCGACAAACACATCGTCAGGCGTCACCTGCAACACTTCCTTGGCATAACCATCGGCGATGATCAGCAGGTCACGATGAAAATGCATGGTCGCCTTGGGCTCACCCGTGGTTCCCGAGGTGAACCCGAGCAGCGCCACATCGTCCTGCCCGGTCTTTACGGCTGCGAACCGCACCGGTTTGTTGAGCGCGATGCGGTCGAGTTCCGCATCGTGGTTCGCGGTCCCGTCAAACCCGACGACAGTCTTCAGATATCTGCTGTCCTTGGCGCAGAGCACGAGTTCGTCCATCAGCCGCGTGTCGCACAGCGCCAACGAAACTTCAGCCTTGTCCACGATCTTGGTCAGCTCCAGTGCACGCAGCATCGGCATGGTGTTGACCACGACGGCACCCACCTTGGTGGCCGCCAGCCAGCAGGCGACCATCGCGGGGTTATTGGCAGACCGGATCAGGATGCGATTACCTGCCCTCACCTCATATTCCTCGACGAGTGCGTGTGCGATCCGATTGCTCCAGTCGGTCAGTTCCTTGTAGGTCCGGCGTCGTCCATTACCGATCAGCGCGGTGTGATCACCGAAGCCTTTGCGCACCATCGCATCGGTCAGTTCCACGCCTACGTTCAGCCGATCTGGATAGTCGAACCCGTCCAGCAGCAGATCCGGCCATTCCTCGGGCGGCGGCAGCCGATCGCGCGTGAATGTATCGACATGCGCCGATGGTCCCAGCATTTGCCGCCCTCCGTCTCTGGCTTGCCCGTAGAGAATCGGGGCGGCTATAAGATACCAACCGGAGAGCAATGTCACCGATGCGGATCGTTTGCGCCGGCGGCGGGCCGGCTGGCTTATACTTTGCGATCCAGATGAAGCGACGCGATCCGTCGCACCAGATCACTGTGATCGAGCGCAACCGTCCCTATGACACGTTTGGCTGGGGCGTCGTGTTCTCCGACGAGACTGTGCGCAACCTGGAAGGCGCCGATCCCGAGACGAAGCAGGAAATCCTCGAAAGTTTTGCGCACTGGGACGATATCGACATTCACTTCAAGGGCCGCGTGATCACCTCAGGCGGGCATGGCTTCTGCGGCATCGAGCGCAAACACCTGTTGAACATTCTGCAATACCGCGCGGCTGCCCTCGGCGTCGAGCTGGTATTCGAGCGTGAGGTGGATGACATCGGCGCCTTAAGTGACTCTGATCTTATCGTGGCAGCGGACGGCATCAACAGCAGGATCCGCACACAGCACGCAGCCTACTTTCAACCAAGGATCGACATCAGAAAGAACAAGTTCGTCTGGCTTGGCACACACCGGACCTTCCAGGCCTTCACCTTCATCTTTGTCGAGACCAAGTTCGGCTGGTTCCAGGCGCACGCCTATCGCTTCAACCGCGACACCTCCACCTTCATCGTCGAAACCACCGAGGAGAACTGGCGCGCAGCCGGTCTGGATCAACTCGACGCCGCCGGCACGATCGACTTCTGCGAACAGCTGTTCGCACCCTGGCTGGATGGCCATCGCCTGCTGACGAACATGAGCCACCTGCGCGGGTCGCAGTGGCTCAACTTTCCCCGCGTGGCCAACGAGCGCTGGGTGATGGACAACGTCGTGCTGATGGGTGATGCCGCGCACTCGGCGCACTTCTCCATCGGCTCCGGCACCAAGCTGGCGCTGGAAGACGCGATTGCGCTGGCTCACGCGTTCGACAACCACGGCAGCGACGTGCCCGCCGCGCTCGCGGCATACGAGGCCGAGCGCAAGCTGGAAGTGCTGCGTGTGCAATCCGCGGCGCGTAACTCGACTGAGTGGTTCGAGAACGTCGCACGTTATGTCCATCTGGAACCGGAGCAGTTCGCTTACTCGCTGCTGACGCGCAGTCAGCGCATCAGTCACGAGAACCTGCGTCTGCGCGACCGTCCCTGGCTGGAAGGTATGGAGCGCTGGCTGGCGGAACGCGCCGGACATCCGGCCAACCGTCCCGTGCCGCCGATGTTCCTGCCGTTTCGACTGCGTGACATGCGGCTTGCCAACCGCATCGTGGTCTCGCCGATGGCGACCTATAGTGCGCGCAACGGCATGCCCAACGATTTCCACCTCGTGCATCTCGGCGCGCGCACGCTGGGAGGCGCGGGATTGGTGTTCACGGAAATGGTCTGCGTCACGCCGCAGGGGCGCATCACGCCTGGCTGCGCCGGACTTTGGTCCGAAGAGCAGATGTGCGCCTGGGCGCGCATCGTCGACTTCGTGCATGCCTATGCAAATGCGAAGTTGTGCCTGCAACTTGGCCATTCCGGCCCCAAGGGTTCGACCAAGCTTGGCTGGGAAGAGATGGATGCACCGCTGCAAGATGGAAACTGGGAGCTTATCGCGCCCTCACCCCTTGCCTGGAGCCCATGCAATCAGGTGCCACGAGAGATGACGCGCGCCGATATGGACGCTGTGCGGGACGCATTCGTGACAGCCACGCGGTTCGGCGCGCAGGCCGGATTTGATATGCTGGAACTGCACGCGGCGCACGGATATCTTCTGTCTTGTTTCATTTCACCGCTGACCAATCGACGCGCGGATGCCTACGGCGGATCGCTGCAGAATCGGATGCGCTTCCCCCTGGAAGTGTTCGCGGCGATGCGCGCAATATGGCCGGCCGAGAAGCCGATGTCGGTGCGCATCTCGGCGACCGATTGGGTAGAAGGCGGCATCACCGGGGACGATGCGGTGGAGATCGCGCGTGCGTTCAAGCAGGCCGGTGTCGACCTGATGGATGTGTCGGCGGGTCAGACCTCGATCGGCGCACAGCCGGTGTATGGACGGATGTTTCAGACGCCATTCGCCGACCGCATTCGCAACGAGGTCGGTATTGCCACGATGGCCGTTGGCAACATCACCGAATACGACCACCTCAACTCGATCATTGCGGCAGGCCGCGCCGATCTGTGCGCGTTGGCGCGCCCGCACCTCACCGATCCGCATTTTGCATTGCGTGCCGCCGCTGCACTTGGCTATGGCGAGCAGTGGTGGCCACAGCAATATCTCGCGGGGAAGGCACAGATCGAGCGTCTGGTCCGACGCACCGATACCGACTACTCGGCTGTGATATGACGCGCTGTGCACTGATCACCGGCGGCGCCAAGGGGATCGGGCTGGCAATCGCGCGTCGGCTGGCGGCCGATGGTGTAGCGATCGCGCTGATCGGACGTGATGCCATTGCTTTGCAGCGCGCCGCCAGCGAGCTTCACGCGCAATATCACGTGGTCGACGTCACGGATTATGCTGCGTCACGTGCTGCCATTGCAGCGTTTGGCACCTGCGACATATTGGTGAACAACGCCGGCGTGGCATTATCGAAGCCGTTCGCAAAGCATGACCTGTCGGATTTCCAGTCGATGCTGGATGTCAATCTGCTGGGCGGAGTCAGTGCCTGTCAGGCGGTACTGCCAGGGATGCGGTCACGGGGTTTCGGCCGCATCATCAATATCGCCAGCACCGCGGGCCTGAAGGGCTATCCCTATGTTACCGCGTACGTCGCGGCCAAGCACGCGCTGGTCGGGTTTACCCGCGCGCTTGCCCTGGAGACGGTGAAGGAAGGCATTACGGTGAACGCGGTCTGCCCTGGGTTCACTGATACCGAACTTGTTGTGCGCGCCGCGGCGGATATTGCGGCGAACACCGGCCGCTCCGTCGAAAATGCACGTCAGGCTTTGGCAGCCAACAACCCGGCTGGTCGGCTGATACAGCCGGAGGAAGTCGCCGAAGCCGTCGCCTTTCTATGTCGGCCCAGTGCCAGCGCGATCACCGGCCAGGCGATCGCGGTGGCTTGCGGAGAGGTGTGACATGTCGCTGCAACCGCCCAGGTATTTTAGTTGGGCCGTCTCCGGCAAGGTCGCGACGATCACGCTGAATAGGCCGGAGCGGAAGAACCCACTGACGTTCGATTCCTATGCCGAACTGCGCGACACGTTTCGCGCGCTGGCGCTAGAACCTGCCATCAAGGCCGTCGTCATCACGGGTGCCGGCGGCAACTTCTGCTCTGGCGGTGACGTGTTCGAGATCATCGAGCCATTGACCAAGATGCAGATGCCGGAACTGCTCGCCTTCACCAGGATGACGGGCGACGTTGTGAAGGCGATGCGCCTCTGTCCACAGCCGATCATTGCGGCCGTCGAAGGCGTATGCGCCGGCGCCGGCGCGATACTGGCAATGGCTGCCGACCTTCGCTACGGCTCGCCCGACAGCCGCACCGCGTTCCTGTTCACCCGTGTCGGACTGGCCGGATGCGATATGGGCGCATGCGCCATTCTGCCGCGCATCGTCGGCCAGGGCCGTGCGGCAGAATTGCTCTACACCGGGCGCGCGATGACTGGTGAAGAAGGCGAACGCTGGGGCTTTTTCAATGCGCTGCATCCGTCCGGGGAGGTGCTTGCCGCCGCACACTCGATGGCGACGCAGCTTGCCGACGGTCCCACGTTCGCACACGGCATCACCAAGACGATGCTGCATCGCGAATGGAGCATGGACATCGAAGGCGCCATCGAGGCGGAGGCACAGGCGCAGGCGATCTGCATGGCGACCGAGGATTTCCGTCGCGCGTTCGAGGCTTTTGCCGCCAAGCGGCGGCCCGACTTCAGGGGCGATTGAATGAGCGGTGCAACGGAACCTGGACAGCGCATCCTGCAGCCGGCGTCCTGGCCGCGCCCGCGCGGTTATGCGAATGGCATCGTGGCGGCCGGCGAGACGATCTTCCTCGCCGGCCAGATCGGCTGGGATGCACAAGGCCAATTCGCAGAAGGGTTGGCGGCGCAGGTCAAACAGGCACTGGCCAACGTCGTGGCCCTACTCGCCGAAGCGGGCGCAGGGCCACAGCATGTCGTCCGGCTGACATGGTTTGTGACCGATCTGCAGGCCTACCGCGCATCGCTGTCCGAGATAGGCATCGCGTATCGCGCCACTATGGGCCGGCACTTTCCGACCATGTCGGTGATCGGCGTCGCAGGACTGGTGGAACAGCGGGCAATGGTCGAGATCGAAGCCACCGCCGTTCTGCCTCGCGCCTGACACAGTGGGGTCGTCCCGGGTCCTGTATCGAAGCCGCGCGCCGTCCGGGATGACGATCGCTACCGCATCCGCAACACCCACGCCTTGAACGCGGTCAGGTGAGCGTTGATGAAATCCAGTGTTGCCTGGTCCGATATCTTTCCTTTTTCATCGAACTTCGTTTGCGCCGCCGGGATCATCACTTCCGGACGGTTCATGACCAGGCCGTTGAGGAAAATGAAGCACTGCCGCAGGTGATACTGGGCGCGTGCGCCGCCAAGCACGCCAGCGCTCGCGCCCATGATCCCGATCGGCTTGCCGTCGAATGGCTGCTCCGGCGGCCGCGACGCCCAGTCGATCGCGTTCTTCAGCACGCCGGGAATTGAGTAGTTGTATTCCGGCGTCACAAGCAGCAACCCATCGGCCGCCTTGATCCGCGCACGCAGATCCTCAACCGGCTGCGGAAATCCCTGCTGGCGCACATCTTCGTTGTAGGGCTGGATCGGGGCGATATCGAAGCTCTCGATCGTCATGCCCGATGGCGCCATTTCCTGCGCCAGCCGCAGCAATGCTCGGTTGAACGATCCTTGCCGCAGACTGCCCGCGATCCCGAGAACTCGCACTGTGCCGCCGTCGCTCATCACACCACCCTCCTGCCATATTGGTGTGACGCGTTAACACGACAGCGGCGCCGCGACTATCGGGGTTCGTCGAGCACCTCGCGCACGACCCGGCGCAACTCCTCCTTCCGATAGGGCTTGCTCAGCAGGCGCCCCTCGGTATGTGATCCGGAAGCGTTCCAGCGAGCATCGGGGAAGCCCGAGGTGAGCAGCGTGCGAACATCGGGCCGCCGCGCGAGGGCGACGCGAGCAAGGTCCCGACCATCCATCGCGCCGGGCATCACGATGTCGGTCAGCAGTAGATCGATCGGTTCGGAGGAGTCGATGATCTCCATCGCGGCCTCTGCATCGGCTGCTTCGAGCACACGATAGCCGGCGTCACGCAGTTGTCGCATCACGATCCTGCGCAGGCCGGCATTGTCCTCAACGACGAGGATGGTCTCGCTACCGCCTGGTGGCACAGTCTGCTCGGCCCGTTCTTCCTGCACCGCGGCCTTCTCCCGGTGCCGGGGAAGGTAGAGGCGGAACGTCGTGCCCTTGCCCAGTTCGCTGTAGACCGTCACGTGCCCACCCGACTGCTTCATAAAGCCGAACACCATCGACAAGCCCAGACCGGTGCCCTTCCCTTGCTCCTTGGTCGTGAAGAAGGGTTCAAAGATGCGTGAGAGCACGTCCGGCGGCATGCCAGTGCCGGAGTCGCTCACCTCGATGACCACGTAGTCGCCAGGCGTCACATCACTGTGGCCTGCGACATAGGCTGCGTCGAGTTGGCCGTTTCGTGTGTCGATCAGCAGCGCGCCTCCGCGCGGCATCGCATCGCGCGCATTGGTGGCCAGGTTTGCGATCACTGCCTCGAATTGCGCGCGGTCGATCTGCACCGGCCAGACATTGGGCGCGAGCGACATCTCGATAGAGATGTTCTCGCCCAGGGTCCGGGTCAGCAGGTGCACGATGGCGCTAATGACGTCATTGATCTCGACCCGTTCAGGCTTCAGCGGCTGTCGCCGTGAGAATGCCAGCAGGCGTCGTGTCAGATCTGCTCCGCGCAGCGCCGATTCCAGGGCATCCCGTACCAGTTCGTTGGTCACCGGATCATCGGCGCGGACCTCGCGCAACATGTCAAGGTTGCCGATGATGATAGCCAGCAGATTGTTGAAGTCGTGCGCAAGGCCGCCGGTAAGCTGGCCCACGGCCTCCATCTTCTGCGCTTGCCGCAACTGCTCGCGCTGCCGTTCAGCTTCGTGTCTTTCAGCGAGATCCCGAATTATGCCCACGAATGCATGATTGCCGGCAGCAGGCGACGTGCCGACGGCCAACTCCATCGGGAAGGTCGATCCGTCCTTGCGACGCCCCATTACTTCGCGGCCGATGCCGATGATCTTCGGGACACCCGTCTCGAGGTAAGCCGCGATGTAGCCGTCGTGCTCGCTGTGGTAGGGCTCCGGCATCAGGATCTTGACGTTCTGACCGATGACCTCATCCGCCGCGTAGCCGAACAGGCCGACACAGGCCTTGTTGAACGACTGTATGACACCGTTGCGATCGATAGTGACCAGGCCGTCGACGACGGTATCCAGCACCGTTTCGATCAAGCTCCGCAGCCTGGCTTCATTAACCTTCGCGATGGATTCTGTTGCAGCCTGCTCGGTGATGTCCCAGGTGATCGTGCCGAAACCTTGCAGGCTGCCGTCGAACCCGTGGATGGCCGTCATGACAGTCTCGGACAGGAATCGTGATCCATCTTTCCGGACCCGATCGCCGATCTCCTCGAAGCGACCAAGAGCAGCGGCGGCCTCCCAGTGCTCGCTGGGGCTTTCCAGCTTCGGTATCCGCTGATGGGTACACGCAGGAAAAGTGCCGTCCGATGACCTCGTCGGCTTGCCAGCCCTTGAGGATCTCAGCACCACGGTTCCACGAAAGAACGTGGCCGTTCGGGTCGAGCAGCAGTATGGCGCACTGTTCCACAGCCGCCAGGAACGTGGTCTGTAGGTGCTGCAATTCGGGTGACAAGGCAGCGGCAAACGCACGAACGGGCATTATCGGCTTGGCTTTGCTCTTGCAAAGCCGGCAACAAATCACCTGATGGGAAAGGATCGGTAAAGAAAAGCTAACGGCCGTCGGCACTTGCCCCGATCCTGGGGCACGCGCTATTCGTTTCGCTTATAAGTAATTAAGGCGGATTGGCATGCGAATGCGGCGCCTTGGGACTCTCCTATCGAATACGGATAGCGTCCTTCCAGTGGACCAACGATTCATTCGCCGGTGCAATCAAAGAGATTGGTATCCGGTTTCCGGCGGGCGCCGGAAGTACCGGTTACAGCCTCGCAAATTTTTTGGCTGCATTTTGACCATTTGTAGGGGACTATGCTGTTACGGGCCGCTTTGAACTGGCCGCGGAGGAGCGGCCTCGCACTCGCGGAGAGCGCCGATGGCGAAAAAGCTGCTGGTGATCGACGACCAGACCGGGATCACCAAGGTGGTCGAGATGATCGCCCGCCAGCTCGGGCTGGAGACGCAATCGCTCAACAGCTCTGGACAGGCAACTGAGACCTTTATCGCCTTCAGGCCTGACATCCTGATGCTCGACATGATCATGCCCGAGAAGGACGGCATCGATGTGTTGAACGAGGTCCTGCTGACCGGGATGCCGGTGAAGGTTGTCCTCACCTCGGGCTTTAGCGAATCCTACCTGCGATTGGCCGAAGGCGTTGCGAAGTTCCATGACAATCCGAACGTGTCCGTCCTGCGCAAGCCTTTCCGCCGCGAAGAGCTGCTGAATCTGCTCACCGAGCTGATGGCGGACTGACCGCCCTACCAGGCCGCATCGAGCAGCGCCCGGACATCAGCCGGGCCCGCAATCCCGCGCGGGTTCGTATGAACCCACCGATCATGCATCGACTCCGCGGCGATCCGGTCGAGCTGGTCCGGCCTGACCCCGACATCGCGCAGCGTGCCGGGCAGGCCCAGATCAGCGACCAATGCTGCGACCGCATCGGCCGCCTTTTCACCCGGGCGGCCCAGTGCCTCGGCCACCCACGCCTGACGTTCGGCGTTCACCGGCTCATTGAAGCGGAGCACCGTGGGCAGCATCACGCATGATGTATAGCCGTGCGGCACATCGGCGGTGCCACCCAGTACATGTCCGATCCCGTGGCTCGCGCCTTTCTGCACGCCATTCTGTGAACCCATGATCGACATCCACGAACCGAGCTGGCAGTCGAGCCGCGCCTCCAGGTCGCCAGGATCGGCTTTCACTGCACGCAGCCCGCGGCTGAGCAGCCGCAGGGCATGCAGCGACGTGCCATCGGACAGCGGCTGGGGGTTGATCGAGCAGATATCCTCCACCGCATGATCGACCGCGCGAATGCCGGTGGACAGGAACAGCCACTCCGGCGTGTGGACCGTCGCGTCGGGATCGAGGATCACGCTGCGCGGCATCATCAGCGGATGCAGATAGCTCTCCTTCACCTGCCGCACGGTGTCCGTGCAGCCGGCCGGAGAATTGAATTCCCCCGCGGACAGTGTGGTGGGCACAGCAATAGACCGCACGGCCGGTGGGTTTACCGGCGGGCGTTCAGTCCGCCCGTCAGCACGGATGACGGCACGGAAGTTGTCGAGCTGCGCCGGATCGGTCACATCGTTGCCGAGACACAGGCCGACCATCTTGGCGGCGTCGGTGACCGAGCCGCCACCCACAGTCAGCAGCGCATCGGCCTTCACCTCGCGCGCCGCGTTGGCGGCGGCCACGACATCGATCCGTGGCGTGTGCGCGCCGATCTTGGCACAGAGGCCGGCAAACTTATTGCCGAGTACGGCACGCACCCGGTCGATAACATCGGTCTGTCGCGCGAGCGTGCCGCTGGACAGGACATAGACGGCGTTGGCGCTCACCCTCTCGACCTCCTGCGCCAGCGCCTCGGCCAGCGGAATGCCATAGATCACCCGCTCCATCGGCGGGTAGCGGTGTACGCCCTGGATCATACTGTTTCTCCTATGCTGGCAACGGCAACCCAACGTAGTTCTCGGCAAGCGCCAGCGATGCGGCGCGCGAACTGAACAGATAATCCAACTCCGCGATCTGCATCTGCTGTTCGAACGGCGAGTGATCGAAGAAGCGATGCAGCAGCGTCGTCATCCACCATGAGAAGCGCTGCACTTTCCAGATGCGCTTCAGACACGTTGCCGAATAAGCATCCAGCCGGTTGCTCGACCCCTCGCGATAGTACGCCACGATCGCCTGCGTTAGTACCGCGACATCGGCCGCCGCGAGATTCAGACCTTTGGCCCCGGTCGGCGGCACGATATGCGCGGCATCGCCGGCGAGATAGAGCCGTCCGCACTGCATCGGCTCAATCACGAAGCTGCGCATCGGCGTGATGCCGCGCTGCAGGATGGGTCCTTCGGCCAGACGGAAATCATCGCGTGCC
>JBKPSV010000167.1:0-17919 GCA_046735215.1 Pseudomonadota bacterium
GCCATGAATTCGACGGCAAAGATGATCACCAGCACAATGCCGAGCCAGTAGTTCGGCAGGCTGACCCCGACCACCGCTGCGCCGGTGACGAGGCGATCAACCGCACGACCAGGGAAGCAGCCGGCCAGCGCGCCCATCGCATAACCGAGCGTGAAAGCAACCGGCACTGCGAAGCTGGTCAACATGAAGGTGTTCGACAGCGCGCCGGTCACTTCAAGGATTACCGGACGGCGCGTCGCAATCGAGAGGCCGAAGTCGCCGGTCAGCACGTGGCCGAGCCAAAACAGGTATTGCACCGGCAGTGGCCGATCGAAGCCATAGGCGTGCCGGATCTGCGCCACCATCTCCTGCGTCGCATCGGCCGGCAGGATCACCGACAACGGATCGCCGGGCGCCAGATAGACCAGCGAGAAGCACACCACACTGACCCCGAAGGCGATCGGAATGGCGAGCAGGATACGGCGTATGATGTAAGCGAGCATCAGCCACCCGGTGTCTTCACGGCTCAACCGTGATCGGCGTCAGGTCCTGGAACCAGTTCTGCGCCTGGACAAATCCATGGACCTTCGGCGACAGCGCACGCGGATTGAGGTCATGCACCACCCAGATCATCTGGGCACGATCGCTCTCAAGCTCGTGCAGCTTGGTCAACATCGCCAGCCGCTTGTCGGTATTGAATTCATTGAAGATCTGACCGACCAGCGTTTCGATCTCGGAGTCGTAAAAGTGTCCCCAATTGGACCCTGCTGGCGACCAGTAGATCTTACCCACCGGCTTGATCAGCGCGCTGACCGGATCGAGCAGCGCGCGCGAGCCGTTGTAGCCGTCGATCTCCGGGTATTTCACCACGCCGGAGCGCCCGATCTCGATCAGTGAATTCCAGTCCATCACTTTGAAGTCGACCTGGAAGCCAACCTCCTCGAGTTGCGACTTGACCAGCTCGTTCATCGGCAAGGGCTGCATCTGGCCGGAACCGGAAGTAGAGATCGCCAGCGTGATCTTGCACGGCAGGCAGCCGGCTTCCTTCAGCAGCGCTTTCGCCTTACCCTGGTTAAATTCGTATTTGATCGGATTGCCATAGTAAGGAGTACCAGGCGGCATCGTCGTGTAGTCTTCGATCGCAGTACCGCCCAGCAGTTCGACAAACTCGGCGCGATTGAGAGCATAGTTGGCGGCGCGGCGAACGCGGATATCGGTCATCGGCCCACGCACAAAGTTCAGAATGTACGGCCAGTTATGTGGATATTGATTCAAGATGATCTGCATCCCCGCGCTCTTCAGTTTGGGAATGGCATCCGGCGACGGTGCTTCGACGAAGTTGACCTGCCCAGTCAGCAGGGCCGCGGTGCGCGTCGGGGCCTCAGGCATCGGCAACAGCACCAGTCTGTCATACTTGGCGATGCGTTTCGGGTCCCAGTACTCCTTGTTCGGCAGCAGCTCCAGCCGCTCATGCGCCACCATGCGGTCAAACCGGAACGGCCCCGTGCCCGACGGGTGCTCAGCGTAGGCATTCCAGTCGTAGTTCAACTGCTTGGCCCGACACGGGCTCACCATCAGGATGTAGCTGGTCTGGTACGGGAACAGCGATTCTATCACCTTGGTGGTGATAGCGACCGTATGATCGTCAATCTTTTCAACCGAGGCGAAATTAGTAGTGTAGGCGCGCGACAGCGCCATCTGCTGTGTATAGAACTGCGGTGCCTTGTCATCGGTGATGCGGCCGAAGTTCCAAACGACGTCATCGGCGGTGAATGGACACCCATCGTGCCATTTCACCCCCTGGCGCAGCTTGTAGATCCAGCGGCGGTGATCGTTCGGATCGACCTGCCACTCGGTCGCCAGACCCGGCTTGATGTCGGACGGCTTATCGCTGCGGGATAGGTCCCACAGGGCCAGCCCGTCGTAGAGATTGTAGCCGACGAAGCGAAACCCCTCGAACCCCTGATCCGGGTTGCCGGTGGTCGCGGGGATGTCGCCGGCAGTCATCGCTACCGTGAGGACCGTTTCGGCCTGCGCCGGCGTCGCCACCCACCCAAGCACACCCGCCAAGACCGAACGGGAAAGAATCGTTTTCATGCAAAGCCCCCTGCATCGAGCATTCGCTCTTGTTGCAGCGCAGCATGTCCACATGCCCTTTGTCTAGGCTGAATTCTCGATAATTTGCGTCTTCTAGCAGGAATCAGACTAAGATCTGACCTAATAGACTAAAATATATGCAAAGTAGCTCCGAACATAGGCATTCAACGGCGGGCAACGTCGCCGCCCGGCATCATCTCCCGCGCCGCCTCCAAGCTGGCGATGTTGGCCGACTGCACGTATGGGAGCTCGGACATCACCTGCACCATCTGCGGCGGTGGCAAAGTGAATCCGGGAGCGGCCAGCGCGTACAGCGCCGCCGGCTGATCACCCGCCTGCCACGCCGCGGCAAATCTCATCAGCGCGTCGACGACGATCTGCGACCGAACTCCGGGATCGATCCCCAGCACGCGGCGCACGTCAACGCGTGCCTGCAGCATCTGCTGCTTGGTGAGCGGCGAAACTTGAAGCCAACGCGGGTTGCTGCTGAGTTCGCCGGCCAGATAGTCGATGGCGGCACAGGCGCGCGCCGCATCCACCGGGTCACTGCGCGTGCGTTCGGGCGCAGCAAACGCCCAGGACGACTGGTTTGCCGCGGCGACATCATTGTCCATCGTGCCGAATGCGGCGAACGGCAACCGAGCGGTGTCAGGTGCGGGCGTGGCCAGCGCACACGCAGCCGTCAGCAGGCAGGCTGGCAGAACCGAGAAGCGGAGGGACACAGCACTCTTCCTTGGCGTTTGTCAGGAACGTGGTGCCAGGGGAGGGTTTCGCTAGGTGGCGCTGCGCAGACCCGCGCGAAAGCGTGCTGCGAGTGTCCGGTACACCTCAGCGTTGCGATCGAAACGCTTGCGCTCCTCGTCCGTCATCACCCGCACCAGCTTGGCAGGCGCGCCTACCCAGAGCTCGTTGCGGCCGATCACCTTGCCCGGGGTCAGCAGACCGCCGGCGCCCAGCATCCCGCCTTCCTCGATCACCGCACCGTCCAGCACCGTGGCGGCGATGCCGACGAACGCCCGGTTCTTCAGCGTGCAGGCGTGGATGACCGCGTTGTGCCCAACCGTCACATCATCGCCGATGTGCGTGGCACCCGCACCGGTATCGACATGGACGATGGTGCCATCCTGGATGTTGGTGCGCGCACCGATGCGGATGATGTTGAGATCCCCGCGCACCATGCAGTGGAACCAGATGCCGGTCTCCGAACCGATCTCGACATCGCCGATCACCACAGCACCCGGCGCGATGAACGCGTCGGGCGCCACCTTGGGTGTGACACCCTCCAGCGAATAGATCGGCCCAAGGCCGACAACTTCAGGCACGCGGCGGCAATCCCAGCATCAGCCGCAGGTTCTGCACCGCGGCCCCGGATGCGCCTTTGCCCAGGTTGTCGAGCCGCGCCACCAGCACCGCCTGCCGGTGCCTCTCGTTGGTATGGACGGTAAGTTCCAGCAGGTTGCTGTCGTTCAGCGCCTCCGGTTCCACCTTGCCGTCGGTTTGCGGCGCGGTGACCTGGACGAATTCGCAGCCGGCATAGCGCGCTTCAAGGACCGCCTGAAGATCGCCACCGGTCGGCCTGCCCGGCAGTGTGTCGAGATGTAGTGGCACTGACACCAGCATTCCCTGGCGGTAATGGCCGACCGAAGGAACGAAAATCGGACGGCGCGACAACCCGCAGTACTGCTGCGTCTCAGGCACATGCTTGTGCTCTAGTTTAAGGCCGTAGAGTTCGAACGCCGGGCCGCAATCGTGCTCGTGTGCCTCGATCATCGACCGCCCACCGCCGGAGTAGCCGCTGACCGCGTTGATGGTGATCGGGTAATCGGGCGGGACGAGACCGGCATCGACCAGCGGCCGCACCAGACCGATCGCGCCGGTGGGATAGCAGCCGGGATTGGCTACTTTGCGCGCATCCTTGATGCGCTGGCACTGCCCCTCGACCATCTCGGGAAAGCCATAGGTCCAATCAGGATGCACGCGATGCGCCGTGCTGGCGTCCAGGAGCTTCGGCGCGGCGTTGCCCAGACTGTCGGCCATCGTCACTGATTCGCGCGCCGCGTCATCGGGCAGGCAGAGGATCATCAAGTCCACCTCAGCCATCATCTCGCGCCGAGCACCAGGGTCACGCCGTCGCTCTGCGGACAGGCTGCGCAACTCGACGTCCGGCAGCGCGCGCAGGCGATCGCGGATCCCCAGCCCCGTCGTCCCCGCTTCCCCATCGATGAACACGCTTGGCATGTCGATCTCCCAAAGTTCCCCCTCCCCTCGCGGGAGGGGGTCAGGGGGAGGGCCGGCGTTACCGCTTGCTGAACTGGAAGCTTCGGCGCGCCTTCATCTTGCCGTACTTCTTGCGCTCGACGACGCGTGGGTCGCGGGTCAGGAAGCCGGCGACCTTCAGAATGCCGCGCAACTCCGGTTCATAGTTCGTCAGAGCGCGGGAGATCCCGTGGCGCACTGCGCCGGCCTGCCCGGACAGCCCGCCACCCGTGACCGTGCAGTACACGTCGAACTGGTTGTAGCGGTCTGCCACCAGGAACGGCTGGGTAAGCAGCATGCGCAGCACTGGGCGCGCGAAGTACTGCACCACCTTCTTGTTGTTCACCAGGATGTCGCCTTTGCCAGGCCTGATCCAGACGCGCGCGACAGCATTCTTGCGTCGGCCGGTCGCATAGGAGCGGCCCTGCGCATCGCGCCTGGGTTCGCGCCTCGGCTGATCCGCTGCGTCCGGCGTAACGCCCGGCGTCGTCGCAGTCGCCTGCTGCGCCAGCATGTCTTTGAGATCGGCGAGTGTGCGGGTACCGGACATGCGGTCAGCCTCGCTTGTTCTTGGGGTTCATGGCGGCGATGTCGAGCGCCACCGGCTTCTGCGCCGCGTGCTTATGTTCGGGGCCGGCATAGACATAGAGATGCTTCATCTGCCGACGCTGCAGCGGGCCTCGGGTGATCATCCGCTCCACCGCCTTCTCCAGCACGCTCTCCGGATGCTTGCCATCCAGCCGCTGACGGATCGTACGCCCCTTGATGCCGCCGGGATAGCCGGTGTGATAATAGAACACCGACTGGTCAGGCTTCCTGCCGGTCACGCGCAGCTTGCCGGCATTCACCACCACAACGTTGTCGCCGCAATCGACGTGGGGGGTAAACTGCGGCTTGTGTTTGCCGCGCAGCCGGTTGGCGATGACGGACGCAAGCCGGCCGAGCACGACCCCCTCGGCGTCGATCAGCACCCAGTCCTTTTTCACCTCTGCCGGCTTCAGCGAGAGTGTGCTCTTCATGCTGGTGACCCTGTGGATTGGCGGCGGCATATGGCGGGAAATGCAAGCAGGGTCAAGGTTTTCGCCTTGTGGTATTTCCATACCACAGCCCGTTGCTCGCCGCGACTAGGTCACCGGCGCAGGGATGCGGCGCCTGGATGCGTGAGCAGAGGGCTAACGCGATGCAGGCGACCATTTCCCGATCAGCACGCCATCCCGCAGATGAACCGCCGGTTCATCGTAGAGGCGACGGTCTAGTCACGGCGCTGAACGTCAGGACCCATACGCACCCAAGACACCGGGCCGAAACTCTTTCAGTTGCTGTGCGAATACTAGGCGAACAGCTTGCATTGCAGTCACTCTTGGACCAGCGAGACAGCATGTTCGTAAGGCAATGCCGATTATCACGCCAAAGCCAATGGCATGCGGCTTGCTGCGCCGCCGGTGATGGACGAGACGATCTGGCTCGACTGGATTGGCAAGCTTGCCCTGCGGCTTCGGTTGGTCCACCGGGCCGAAGTTAGGGCCGGCACCGGCGAACCGGTTGCAGGCTGGTGCCCGGCTGACCTGCACGTGGGCATCTACGAGGCGGCATGAACACCGAGTGGCGTCGCCGCTGGAAGGAAAGTGCCGGGCGGTCCCGCCGTCCATCCGGCGAAGTGTCACTGACCACCGTGATACTTGGGTTGGTCGTGGGTGCCTTGCTGACCATCACCACTGGACTGTGGTGCATGCGACAACTCGAAGAGTTCGGTCCTTCGGTCGGCGGCATCATCGTGTTCAAGCCCGATACGATTGCGTCCGAGCGTTGGGTAGTGAATGCCGTCCGTCTCGAGGACGGTTTCTTCGCACGGCCGCGGAATGATCATGCCCGACGTTGCGTCCTCAGCCCAGCTGTCATGGCGAAAGCTAGCGGCAGCCTCGTCATTGAAGCGCGGCGAATGAGCCGCCCGCCGGCGTTCCACGTGCATTGGGCTGGCGGTCACACCGAAAATGGCGCTGGCGATTGCGGTTCCGCTGCCGACCTTCTGCTGGAACGGATCGACGTGATGCGTCTTGCCAACGTGGCGGGTGGGTTCAGTGTGGGTTCAGACTGATCGGACCATGACTCTGGGAGCGAGGATCTTATCGAAAGCCAGTCCGGCTCGGTCGACATGGCATCATCCTGCCAATGGTACGCAACCACTCAGGCCGCGGCGCGTGCCCGTGGGCTCTGCCTCGCCACCAAACAAAGCGCCGGCTAAGCTGCAGTGATGCAGCAAGCCGCCACCGCTCCACCCTTGGTGTTCCCCTACGCGCACCCGCCGGGGCCCGGTGAACTGGTCGCCATCGCCGATGGTATATGCTGGTTTCGACTGCCGCTGCCGTATCGCCTAGACCACGTGAACATCTATCTTATTCGGGATGACGATGGATGGACGGTGCTCGATACCGGTCTCGGCACTGACGACTGTCGGAGCACGTGGGGATCGATCCTCTCCGGACCACTGGCTGGACAACGGCTGACCTCGATGGTGGTGACGCACTTTCATCCGGACCATGTCGGCCTCGCCGGATGGCTGACCGAGCGGTTCGATCTACCGCTGTCGATGCCGCGACCCGAATACCTCTACAGCCTGGCGCTGCAATACGCGCCGGGCGATCTCGGCTCAGACATGCACCGACCCTTCTATCGACGCCATGGGCTTTCCCCTGAGGTGACGGAAGCCGTCCTCGGTCGCGGCCATGAGTATCTGCGGCAGACGACGGGTGTGCCCACGACGTATCATCGCATCCAGCATGGCGATACGCTGCACGTCGGCGCCAGAGCGTTCCGGGTGATCACCGGCGGTGGGCATGCGCTCGAACAGGCCATGCTGCATCGAGCAGAGGACAGGTTGTTCTTTGCCGCAGATCAGGTGATCGCGCGCATTTCCCCCAATGTCAGCGTACACGCGATGGAGCCGGATCTCGACGCTCTGGGCATCTATCTGCGCTCGCTGTCGGGGCTGCGCTCCATCGTCGCCGACGACGTGCTGGTGCTGCCGGGACATGGGCTGCCGTTCTACGGACTGCATGAACGGATCGCTGAATTGCTGGAGCATCACACCCAGCGCTGTGACGCGATCGCTGAGGCGTGCCGGCGACAACCATTGTCGGTGGCGGAATTGGTGCCGCACGTGTTTCATCGCGCGCTGGACGAACATCAGACCGGTTTTGCGTTCGGCGAGGTCCTGGCACACGTGAACCACATGTTGGTCCAAAACCGACTGGTGCTACAGACAGGCGTTGACGGCATCGATCGTTACCAGGGGCGCTAGTACCTCTGCACAGGAGTCTTGATCTCAACACATTCGCCGCGATTGCAAGTTTCGCCCGGCGTCACTTCAACCAGCACGCGAACCAGCGAGGTGCTGCGGCGGCGTGAGGGCTGTGCCAAAGATCCAACAACGGTATTGTTGTGCGAGACGAACACGTGGTGCTTGGATGGGGGCGTGACTTTGGTGACGTCACCCCGTTGCGGCGGGTGATCCTGGGTTGTGGCGAGCAGGAGCTATCGGTGGAGGTGGTGCTGGAGGAAGCGCTGTAGCACCAGCCACCACGCAAATGAGGATTACGAAAACCGGGAAAAGTCCGGCTTGCGCTTCTCAGCGAATGCCTGGAACGCTTCCGCTGCCTCGGGCGATGCGAGGCGTTCACGAAACAGCGCCAGCTCCTCTTCGATGCGGCCGGCTACATCCGTAGCACCGTTCCGCAACAGCCGCTTGGTCAGACGCACCGCCTGCGGCGGTAGTGCGGCCAGTCTCCCCGCCATGTCGCGCGCTGTCTCCAGCAGCGCGGTGTCGTCCACCACCCGGTTGACGAAGCCCCACTCCAGCGCCGTCGCCGCATCCATCGGCTCGCCCAATAGCAGCAGCGCGCTCGCGCGCTGATGGCCCAGGAGACGTGGAAACAGCAGCGAACTGCCCGCCTCCGGCACGAGACCAAGGCTGGTGAACGGCATCACGAAACGCGCCGATCGAGCGGCGACGATAAGGTCGCAATGCATCAGCATTGTCGTGCCGACGCCGATGGCGGCACCGTTCACCGCAGCGATCAGCGGCTTCTGCATCGTGGAGATCGTCGGCAGGAAGCGCGATGAAGAGCTTTCTCTGTTGCTGGCGGCGCGCGCCTGAAAATCGGCGATGTCGTTGCCCGAGGTGAAGGTATCGCCGGTGCCGGTCAGCAGAGCCACGTGCAGCGTCGGATCGGCATCGACGCGAATAAAAGCTTCGGCCATCGCGTCGTACATGGCCCGCGTCAGGGCATTCTTCTTTACCGGCCTGTTCAGGCGGATTTCCAGCACCGCATCGGTGCGGGTGATGACAACGCTTTCGGTCATGTGCAGCTCCCGGTCGCCGATATCGGAAGGTGCTCGGCGATATAGGGCGGCAGTTTGAAGGCGCCTGCGTGAACGTCCGGCGTCCAGTAGCGCGTTGTGCCGAGGATACCGGATGTTTCGGCGCGCGCCCGTATCGTATCGACGCTTGCCTGCGTAAGCGTGGCATCCTTCGCGGCCCAGCCCAGCGCCATCAATCCACCGACATAGGTCGGTACGGCGGCGACATAGGCGGTCACGTACGGGAAGAACTTCGCCCGCCGCGCGCTCGTTTCGCGCAGTTCGTCGGCCTGCATGAACGGCACGCCGCACTGATTAACCACGAGGCCTCGTGCGGTGAGAATGCGCGCGCAGTTGCCATAGAAGTCGTCAGTGAACAACACTTCGCCGACGCCGATCGGGTCGGTGGAATCGACGATGATTACATCGAATGCTGCATCCCGCGCGCGCTTCACGTAGTCGATGCCGTCACCGACGATAACCTCGGCGCGCGCATCGTTCCACGCATTGCCGCCAATCTCGGGCAGAAACTGCTTGGCCAGGCGGATCACCTCGCCGTCTATCTCCGCCATCACCGCGCGCTGCACGCCGCGATGCTGCAGCACGCGGCGCAACACACCACCATCCCCGGCGCCGATGATCAGCACATTCGCCGCCGCGCCATGCGCCAGCAGCGGCACGTGCGTCAGCATCTCCTGGTAGACGAACTCGTCGCGCTCGGTGATCTGGATCACGCCGTCAAGCACCATAACGCGACCGTGCGAGTAGCTCTCGAACACCGCGATGTCCTGGAAGGCGCTCTGTACGCGCGCCAACTCGCGCTTCACCAGGAAACGCTGGCCCCAATCCGGATACAGCGTCTCATTGATCCAGCTGTCGGTCGTCACGTTACGGAATCAGGCCGCGCCGCTGTTCCGACAGCAGGATCGACCGCGGCGCGAAGACCTCTTTTAGTACGGGCAACGAATGGTAGGGGTTGCAGCTGCCGCACATGAAAATGTCGACCGCCGCGAAGTCACGCTCCGGCCACGTATGAATCGAGATATGGCTTTCGGCCAGCACGACAACGCCGCTTACGCCGCCGTCCGGACCAAAGTGATGAAAGTGGCTGTGCAGTATCGTCGCGTTGGCCGCTTCGGCAGCGTCACGCAACGCGCGGTCTATCAGCTCGGGATCCGTGAGGTTGCTCGCTTCCCACAGGTCCAGCAGCAAGTGTGTGCCGGCGAACTTTACGCCGTCCTTCTCGACGAAATAGTCCTTCTGCTCGACTTCGCGCGGAGCGTCGGAGACCATCCCCAGTGGGCTGAGTGCGTCCATTGCGTACCCTGTTCCTACCAGCAGACAGCCTGTTGAACGGACGCATCAAACATCCGTTCCCTCGGGCCAAGGTGGCGGAACATGGGGAAATGGGCGGCGGCATGCAAGAGGCCAAATTCGGCGGAAGCCTATTCTACCTACGGGGTCGCCCCGGTGGGAGGCTGGAGCGCCTTCAGCTGTCCCGGCAGACGGCCAGCAAGGGTCGCTTCCTGGCCCGCGCGTTTCAGGTCGGCGGTACTTCGCACCGGGTCCGCGGTGAGCAGTCGAAACATGTCGGCCAACGGGCCGGAGCCCATCCGCGGCCCCTCGTGCTCACGGAGCACGGATAGCGCCGCGCCATCACCCGCCCGAGCAGCGGCGGTTGCAAGTCGCAGCAATGCCCGCAGGTGCACGTCGGTCAGCTTCCCCTCGGGGGGCACGATCCTCGCAACGTAGGCGGCTATCGCCTTTTGCGCCGCCGGCCAGTCGTTTGCGCGCTCCAGGATGGTTGCCCGGGCGTCATCCGCCGCCGCATCGTCCAGTCCCTGGAGAGCGGCGAGCGCCCGCTCTTTATCGCCACGGCGCGCGTTGGCATTAGCTGCCAGGAGAGCGCGTTGTTGCGCGAGTTCGGCTGGGAGATCCGGAGCGTCGGAGCCGTCGAGCGCGGCAAGCGCTTCGGCCGGGTCATTCTCGCGCAGCCGCATGGCCGCCAAACGGGCACCGAAGCCCGCCCGCGCCAAAGGAGTGCTGCTTGCCCGCATCAGCTTCTCGATTACCGGGCCGGCGCGCTTGGGCAGGTCGAGCGCCAGCAGGCGGTCGGCCAATCTGGCTTGGAGGGCTTCACCGTCCTGTCCGGTGGGAAGCAGGTCGGCGTTCTCTTCGACCAGCGCCACCAGATCGACCGGTGGCAACGTGCCTAGCGTGTCGCTGCGAAGCAGCGCCGCGAACATCTCGCGCAGTTTGCCGTGGATCGTCTCCTTTTCGTCCGGGAACAGCGACTCGGTATCGCGCAGCAGGCCCAGAGCGGCGCGCCAGCTGCCGCTGCGGGCCTGCAGATCCGCCAGACGCTCGCGCAGTAGACGCTCTTGGCTGTCGCCGCGCCAAGTATAGATCAACCGGTCCAGTTGATCGGCTGCCTGGCGGTCGTTGATGGCGCCCGTGGCCAAGCGCAACTCAACGGCGCGCACCGTCGCGCGGGCGTGCACCGATCGATCGGGCGATTGCCCCAGCCGATCGTATGCGGCCAATGCCACTTCATTGTCGTGCCGCGCTTCGGCCAGCATCGCCCGCGCCAATTCGAGTGATGCGTCGCTTGGTCGCCCGGTAAGCAACGCTGCGGCTGTGGTGGTCTCGCCGCCGGCAACCAGCGTTTCGGCCACCAAAGGAAGCACGCGGTTGCGCATTTCCGCGGGAAGGGCGAGTGCCAATCGCGCTGTGGCGCCAAAGGTGGCGGCCGCCTCCGCCGAAGCAGGCTGCAACTCGGCAAGCCGCACCGCACGCCAGAACACGATATCGTCGGCAGCGGGAAGCGCCGGGTTGATAAGGCCGGCCGCCTCTTCCGGCCGATGCGCCAGCAATGCGGCGACCCCGGCCAACGCTGCTGTTTGCGGCGAAGCCGCCAAGTGCGGATCGTCGGTTGCGGCAAGGCGCAGGACCGAGCCGGCCTCCGCACCAAGTCCGAGCGCCATCATTGTACGGGCCACAAGTTCGCGACCCGGACCGCGGGTCAACGCAGGCGTCGCGGCGGTCGTCTGTATCTCGTCACGCAATCGGTCAAGCAGCACCTCATTTGGTTGGCTTGGAAAATCCAGCAGCCTCGTCAGCCCGGCCGAGTGCGCAAGCTGGTCGCCGGCCTCGGATGCAGGCGACAGTGCGCTTGCACCGGCAATGACGAACCCCTGGGCGGTCGGTCGCAGCACGATGGTATCCGCCTTGGGTTCCACAGCGACGCCCTGCCAGCTGGATAGCACGGTAAATTCCGGTGTGCGGCGCCGCACCGGGACCCCTTGTCCGCTGGTTCGTTGGGTACCAACAAGCAGAGTAGTGGCACTGTCCGGATCGGCGATGGTGACGACCACGCCTGGGTTTGCGGTCTGTAGCAACAGCCGGTCGTCGGCGACCACCGGCTGGACGGGACGCAGCGGCAGCGCCTGGGTGACGGCGGCAATTCGCCACACCCCTCCGACGCGCGAGGGCGCTAACGTCATGCCAGGATCGACCGGCACCCGAATCACTGTCGCGCTCGACAACGTCTGGACCACCGCCGAGCCGAACACTGTGTCGTCGCGCAGCGAGGCCAGATCGATGGTCCGTGGCTGGTCCAACACGATCAGGGCGACGTTACCGAGCCGGAACACGGCCAGCCCAAGCTGGGGATCCGCCTGTATGTCCAGAACGCCATCCGGGCCGCTGTCTGACACCGCCTCCGGTTGCGGCTTCTCGGTGGAGGGAGCCGCCTGAGATGATGCGAGCGGTGCCGCATTGGACTGTTGTGGAACAGGCTGTGCTGCGGCCTGAGGCGGACCAGCGGCCGTCGGGTTTGCTGCAGCAGCGTGTTGGTCCTGATCGGACGCGATGACATTTGCCGAAGGCGCTGTGGCATGCACTGCATCCGCCGTGGTCGAGGCGCGGGCCTGCTTCGTTGTGTCCCGCGTCACTGGGGTGGTTACTGCATCCGCAGCGGCCGCCGCGCGGGCTTGGTTCGTTGTCTCCGGCCTCGCTGTGGCGGGCGCTGCATCCGCAGTAGTCGGTGCGCGAACTTGCTTCGTTGCCTCCGGCGTCGCTGCGTCCGGCTTGACCGGAGACGCGTTTCCAGCCTCTGGCTGCGCAGGTTGCGGTTTCGCCTTATCCTGGGTTGGCAGCCCCTTGGCTTGCGCCGGTTTCGCCGCATCTGACTTCTGGGCGACTGTGGCTTGTGCCGAAGCGGTCGCCGGTTGGGTCGCATTCGCGGGATCCCGTACATCGACGACGAGGAGGTCGCCATAGCGCCAGTCGTGCAACAGCGTGCCCGGTGCCACATCGAGCGTTGCCTGCTTCTCGCCGCCTTTGATGGCAACAACATTGTGCGGGATTGCGTTGGCTGGGCCAATCTTCAGGTTGCCGCTGAACTGAATCACCACATGCTGATCCTGCTGGGTCAACTGGTATTCGGTTCGCGGCGGCAGGGCGAACGTAACGCGGCCGTAGCCGTCGTGACTGCCGACGCGCACGACGACGCCGGGGCCGTCGGCAAGAGCAACGGCGGGCAGCAGTAGTGCCAGTGCGTAGGTCCAGAATTTGCGAGGCCTCAGAGGCCTCATTCGAAGCTGGCCAGCAGCTTATCGATGTCTGATTGATCCATGGCGACGGTGGGATGCTGCGGGCCATTCAGGAGCGCAGAATCCGTCACTTCAGCGGTCTCGGTGATCGCCACCTCATGTCCCCTGGTGCCGAAGGTGGCAACGATCTGAGCGACCTTCGCCTCGATCGCCTTCAGCGTCCCAACGACCTTGGTGATGCGCTGGCCGGTGATGTCCTGGAAACTGCACGCCTCGTAGATGCGGGTGGTTGCATCCTGCAGGTTCGTCGCTGCCTCACCGGTGAGACTGGCCGCTGCTTCGTCCAATGTCTCGCAGCTGCTCAAGATCGCGTTGGTGGCAGTCGCGGTATGTTCGACGATGGCGTCTAGCTCGTCGGTGGCAAACGGAATGTGATTGTCCGTAATGTCGTCGACGCGCAACGCGGCGATTTCGGCCTTGGCGGACGCGATGGTCCGACCGAGCGCCTCAACCTCGGCAAGTAGCGAAGTCTCCTGCGCCGAGAGGTCGCCGCTTAGGGTGGACAGCACGGCGCGTACGACTTCTGCCACCAGATCCGGCTCTGTACCCGGATGCCGAAGCCTTATCTCAGCGAGACGCTCCGTCAGCTGATCTGCCTCAGCCATGGCCCAGCACCTTCTCGATCTTTTCGCGCAGAGTTTCTGCATTGAACGGCTTGACGATGTAGTTCGACACGCCGGCCTGCTTGGCGGCGACGACGTTCTCCACCTTGCTCTCTGCCGTAACCATGATGAATGGCATTGCCTTCAGCTTGCCGTCGGCACGGACTTCCTGAAGCAGCTGCAGGCCGGTCATCGGCGCCATGTTCCAGTCACTGATCACAAGACCGAAGTTGCCGGATCGAAGCTTGGCCAACGCCTCGGCGCCATCCGTGGCCTCCTCGACGTTGTTGAACTCGATCTGTTTCAGCAGGTTGCGGATGATGCGCAGCATCGTCTTGTAGTCATCGACGATCAGCACATTGATGGATTTGTCGATCGGCATCGTGGTTCGATCCCCTGTTCCTGCTCAACTGCCAGTCTGGCTATCTCGCTGTGTGCGCATCTGTGCGAGCCTGGCAGTAAGGTCGCGGGCCTTGTCCGGTTGCATCGCTGCCAGCACCGGCGCTGCCTTCGCCTCTTTCATGCGATCGACCACCTGCAGCAGCACCGGCATGTCGAGGTCGTTGAAGATGGTTGCGGCGTCACGCGGCTTCATTGCCTCGTAGAGCTTGACCAGACCTTGCCAACTCACATCTTCACGCTCTTTGCGCGCAGCCTCGAGCGCTTCGAGCTTCTTTTGCAATGCCTGCAGCTCTGCGACGCGAGTGGTCAGCTTGTGCTCAGCCGCGATCAGAACCGACTCGCGTGCCGAGAGCGCGGCGTCGCGGGCGTCCAGCTCCTGCCGCCGCTGACGGAGTTCGAGCAGCACCACCCGCTCGGCATCAGTGACCGGCGGCGGCCCAGCATCTTGCGGTGGGGCCGCAGGTTCGGCCGGCACCTGCGGTGTCGGCGACGCGGTTGGATGTGCGCCCGCAGCAGCCGGGTGGCCTGCGTCCGAGGTCGGCACAGCAGCCTTCACCAGTTCGACCGATTTCACCGCCAGCAAGCTGCTGATCGCGAAGATGGTGATGGGCAGCAGACGGATGGAGCCGAGGTTCATGGCTATTTGGCCATCCTGAGCGCCTTCAAGAGGTCACGCTCAGCCTGACTTCGTACGCGATGTTCGGCACCATCGTTATCCGAGACCACGGTCAGCCGCGGCGTCTCTGCGGCGAGCGGTCGCCCAACGCGAACCACCTGATCCAGCCGATCGGCGAGTCGGTTGCCACGTTCGATCAGCAGCGCAAGGTCGTCCTTCAAAGCCAAGGCAGCGTCCGTCTGGCGGGCGATCTGGATGCCTGCACCGTCAGTGGCCGCACGTAACCGGTCGATGCCGCGTTCGGCTTGCCGCGTGCTCTCGTTGAAGCCTGCAATCAGTTCCTGCAATTGCACGCGGTCACGCTTCAGGACGCCGAGTGCACGCTCGAGCCGCACGGCATGGAACAGCGTCGCGGCAAGCAGTGCCACCAGTGCGATTTCCAGGACCCACTGCATACGACAGAGTTTCGCGCCGGAATGTTAGGAAACTGCGAACGTGCGCGTCAGTGGTCGGCCAACTGGGCGCGCGGCAAGGGCCGCTCAATGCGAACCGCCATGCAGTTCTTACGTCGCCCGACCCGGCCCTCGAACAGCGGCACAGCGCCGCAGCGCACGAGCACCGGCGCACCCACCGCAGTATTGAGCACGATGCGAGTACCCGGCTCCATGGCCATCACGTCGGACAACCGCATCGTCTGTTCGTCCAATACGACGTCAAGCTCGATTTCGGTATTCCACAGTTCTTCGGCGAGGTGGGTTTCCCAGATCGAATCGCGGCCGAATTTCTCGCCCATGAACTGCTGCAGCAGCAGTTCGCGTACCGGCTCCAGTGTGGCGTATGGCAGCAGCAGTTCCATGCGACCGCCGCGATCCTCCATATCGATGCGCAGCCGCGCCAGGATGGCTGCGTTAGAGAGGCGACTGATGGTGGCGAAACGCGGGTTCACCTCCAGGCGTTCGAAGCGGAAGGTCACGGGACAGAGCGGATCAAAGCTTGCGGACAGGTCGGCCAGCACGACCTGGATCAGACGCTCGACCAGAGTGCGCTCGATCGTGGTGTAGGGACGGCCTTCGATGCGCATCGCTGCCGTGCCGCGCCGTCCGCCCAGCAGCACGTCAACAATCGAATAGATCATCGCGGAATCGACGACCATCAGACCATAGTTGTCCCATTCCTCGGCTTTGAAGACCGCCAGCATGGCCGGCAGCGGGATCGAATTGAGGTAGTCTCCGAAGCGCAACGACAGAATATTGTCGATGCCGACCTCCACATTATCAGAGGTGAAGTTGCGCAGGCTGGTCGACATGATGCGCACGAGCCGATCGAAGACGATCTCCAGCATCGGCAGACGCTCGTATGATACGAGGCCTGAGCTGATGATCCTCTGCATGCCGGTGCGGTTCTCACCGCCCGCCGGTCCGTCATCGAAGCCCAGCAGACTGTCGATTTCGGCCTGATTGAGCACCCGGGCCGGCTGGGTCGAGGCTTCGTCGCCGCCTTCGGTTTCAGCGCCCCATGCCGCAGCGAGTTCTTCGTCCGACTGCGGTGTGTCCTGAGTTTCGCTCATTGGATCAGCATTTGAGTGAAGAGCACGTCGGTGATTTTCGCGGGTGCCGCGGCCAGGCTGGCGCGCGCCATAAGTTCCTCTCGCAGCCGGTAGGTGCCAGCGGACCCGCGCAGTTCTTGCGGCCGCATTTCGCGAATATAGGTGAGGAACAGGTCCTGCAGGCGTGGCATGGCTGCCTTGACACGCTCGACATCCTGCTGCTTGCGCACCTCAAGACGGACCGTAAGTTTCACGTAGCTGGTCCGTGGGGCGTTGTTGTTAAGATTTGTGATCAGCTCTGGCAGATCGACGTAGATTGGCTGCGATGGCGCCTCTGCTTCGGCCGCAGGCGCTTCATGCTTGATCCCAAGGAGGTGCGGCACGACCCCGCTGAACCACAGGCCGCTGCCGAGACCAGCCAGCGCAACCGGCGCGCCGAACACGATCAGTCTGCGCTTGATGCCGGAGGCCGGCGCTTTGTCGGATGATTGTTCAGATGCGTCGTCCGGCTTTTCCGGGTCGACCGCCGGCGCGGCCTTGGCCACAGGGCTGCTCCTTCGGCCTGCTGCGAAGGAAGATGGCAGCGAGGTATTAAGGAAGACTTGCCCGGCAGATTCCGCCGACTACGGCAACTGGTGCCGGTGCGAAGGCAGGAACGTGTCGTAGCATATTTGCCCAAGTCGCTGCGTTGCTGGGCTCCTTGCAAGCACATGGGCTTGGCATGCGCGTTGCGTCTGGGGTGGCATGGACATCGTTAGCAACATCGCCTTATCGCGTCAGGCCGCGCAGCAACGCGCCACGGACGTTATCGCGAACAACATTGCAAACGCCAATACGCCCGGCTTCAAGGCGGAACGGGTACAGTTCAGCGATTGGCTGACGCGGCAGAGCACGAGCGGGGTACCGCGCGGTGGCCGCAACGTTGCCTTCACCCAGGATCGGGCGACATGGCGCGAGCAGCAGGCAGGAACGATCGCGCGTACCGGCAACACCTTCGACCTTGCGCTTACCAGCGACGGTTACTTCACTGTTAACACGCCGGCTGGTCCACGACTCACGCGCGACGGCCGCTTCGGACTGATGCCGAACGGCACGGTATCGGACGGCGCAGGCAACGCATTGCTGGACAACAACGGCAAGCCGATCGTCGTATCGCAGACCGACACGCGGATCTCCATCGCCGGCGACGGGACGGTCTCCAGCGAGAATGGTCAGCTTGGCAAGGTGGGCGTCGTCAGGCCGGCTGATCCGATGCAACTGACCGCGGAAGGCAACACGCTGTTCCGCTCGGCATCACCCACCGCGGCGGTCGCATCACCTGGGATTGTCCAGGGCTCGATCGAGGATTCAAATGTTCAGCCCATACTGGAGACCACGCGCATGCTGGAAGGCCTGCGCCAGTTCCAGTTCATTAGTCAGTTCATTCAGGCAGAAGGTGACCGGCAGCAGTCG
>JBKPSV010000168.1:0-17232 GCA_046735215.1 Pseudomonadota bacterium
TGCCGGATCAACTCTCGCGGGACATCAGGCAACTCTTTGACTGCATCGGCGATCACGGCGCGCACCCGCGTTGCCTCGTCGGCAACCAGCATGTTCAGCGTATCCCATGTCTCCTGGTACAGCTGCGCGCGCTCCGCCTGCGACAGGCCGGGAACCAACGCCGTCAGCTTCCGGGCAAGCAGAATACGCACCCGCTCGTCGCTATCCTTGGCGAGCAACCCGTTGACCCGACCCGGCGCTGCCCCGTTGAGGGCCACCGCGGCCCGGACAGTGACCGACGAATCCGTTGCCAGATCGATCAGTACATCCGGGTCGGTCTCGGTTCCGGCGGCCAGCCTGACGCGGCTCGCCTCATCCGAGCGAGCCGATGCGCCTGTCTCGCGGCTCACAGGCCCTCGGCTCGAGCGACATGCCAATGACCGCGGCCCTTTCGCTTCACAATGTACATCGCCTGGTCAGCACGCCGCAGCAGGCTGTCCACTGGCTCGCCGCTACCTGGCTCCCGGGTTGCGATGCCGACGGAAATCGTGGGCAAGGATCCTTCGCCGGCAATCTCCCGCAGGGTTTCGGGCACGGCAGCGCACAGATGGTCGGCACGTTCGGCTGCTGTCATGTGGTCGGCACCGTTCATCCACAGAGCGAATTCGTCACCGCCCAGTCGGGCGACGACGTCGCTTGGCCGCACGGCATTGCGCAGAATTGTCGCCGTGCGTTTCAACACTTCGTCCCCCACCTCGTGCCCCAGGCGGTCATTCACCGGCTTGAAGTCGTCGAGGTCGGCAAACATCAACGTTCCAGGCTGGTCCTCGCGATCGAGCCGATCGATATGGCGCTCCATCTCCTCGAGGAAAGCCCGGCGGTTGAGCAGTCCGGTAAGCGGATCGGTGCGCGCCTGCCGCGCCATTTCCTGCTGGATGGCCTCGTGCTCCAGCACCATGCAGATCAGGCTGGCCGCGGAGCGGAGCAGCAAACGGTCCTCCTGATCCCATTGGCGCGCTCCGGGCGAACGCCACAATGCAATCCCTGCGTTGGCCCCGAACCTGGTGCGACAGCTGGCGACCACGATCGGCCGACCATCCATGGCAGCGGCATCCACGGCGCCGCTTGAAGTCGCCAGCAGTGCGGCAGCCTCGATCTTGATGTCCTCTGCACCATCGCCAGCACGGTGAAGCAGCTCGGGGGCCATCTCGCGGCCGATGTCGATCACCGCGGCACCTTCCGCGCCAACCGCGTTCGTCAATCCCTCCAGCGCCGCCTGCATCATCCGCGGCGCCATGACCTCTCGACCCATCCGCCACAGGATATGGTCCAGCACCTCGCCGCGGCGCAGCGCAGCTGCGATGTGTCCAGACTCTGTGTCGAAATCCGTCCAGTCAACCCCGAGGCCACGGGCGCCGACCACGCGTCCCTCGGCGTCCAGCAAGGGGCCGCCTGAGCAGGCCAGCATGACCAGGCTGCCGTCGATCCGTTTCAGCCATGCGCGCCGACGCTTGACGGGAACGCTGAGCCGGAAGGGATTGAACGTACTCGGCCCGATACCGCAGGCCAGCAGCAACTCGGCGGGTTGGCCGATCAGCGCGGCAGTGGGCCAGCCGAGCACCGGATCCGGGGCTAGGAAGATGAAGCGCCCAGAGGCATCGGTTTCAAACACGAGGTCGGCCACCGTCATGACCAAATCGCGCCAACGTTGGCGACTGTCGAGCAGCGCGTGGCGCAAGCTCGAGTCCACCGTTATCGGCGATTCTGGTTGCAAAGGGGTGATCTCGTTCATCGGCGGGCGGGTCCTGTCCCGATCGTCATTAGACGCGATCCGCCCTAACGAACGGTTGCCACGCTGCGTTGACAGGGTCCGGAGCCCTGCGCATGGTCCCGCAGACCACACGGCAAGGATTCCCCGCATGAGCAATCACGCGCTGCAACAGCCGATCGAGGAGCTCTGGGAACGCCGCGAATCGTTGTCGCCTTCGACCAAGGGTGCGGCAAGTGATGCTGTGGATGCAGCGCTCGAACTGCTGGACTCCGGCGGCGCGCGCGTTGCCGAGCCTACGGCGAGCGGCTGGCAGGTGAATCAGTGGCTGAAGAAGGCGGTGCTGCTGTCATTTCGCCTCACCGACTCGACTGCAATGCAGGGACCGGCCGGCACGCCGGTTTGGGACAAGGTGCCGCTGAAATTCGCCGGCTGGGGTGAGAACCGGTTCCGGGAGGCAGGCTTTCGCGCGGTACCGGGGGCGGTGGTGCGCCGCGCGGCCTACGTTGCTCCCGGTGCGGTGTTGATGCCGAGCTTCGTCAACATCGGCGCCTATGTCGGGCGCAACACCATGGTCGACACCTGGGCCACTGTCGGCAGCTGTGCGCAGATCGGCGCCAACTGCCACCTGTCCGGCGGCGTCGGCATCGGCGGCGTGCTGGAACCGCTGCAGGCCAACCCGGTCATCATCGAGGATGACTGCTTTGTCGGCGCGCGCTCTGAAGTTGCCGAGGGTGTGGTGCTCGAGCGCGGCAGCGTTTTGTCGATGGGGGTCTTTATCGGCGCCTCCACCAAGGTGATCGACCGGGCGACGGGTGAGATCCATATCGGTCGCGTCCCGGCCTATTCTGTGGTGGTACCCGGCTCGCTGCCGGGGCGGCCACTGCCCGACGGCTCGCCTGGCCCGTCGCTTTACTGTGCGGTGATCGTGAAGACTGTGGATGAGCAGACCCGGGCGAAAACTTCGATAAACGAATTGCTGCGCGACTGATCGTGGCCCGTGACGCAATGCTCCCCCTCCCCTTGCGGGAGGGGGGCAGGGGGAGGGGGTCCATCCATTGACTCCGCTCGACGATCCGTTGCCGCTCGCTCAGGCGCTGATCCGCTGCGCATCGGTCACCCCGGCCGATGCCGGCGCCCAGTCCGCGCTGGCCGATGCGCTCACGCAACTGGGCTTTGCCGTGACGCCGCTGCGCTATGGCGAGATCGACAACCTGTTCGCACGCATTGGCACTGGTGCGCCGCACATCTGCTTTGCCGGCCACACGGATGTGGTACCGGCGGGTGCGGCAAACTGGCAGTCCAATCCGTTCGGCGGGGAGGTGCGCGATGGCATCCTCTACGGCCGCGGCGCCTGCGACATGAAGGGCGCCATCGCCGCCTTCGTGGCAGCGGCGGCGCAGCACCTCGCGGATGGACCGCTGAGCGGCTCGATTAGTCTGCTGATCACCGGCGACGAAGAGGGACCCGCTGTCGATGGCACCGTCCGTGTCCTGGAATGGATGCGGGCACACCAGCAGATCCCCGACTTCTGCATCGTCGGCGAGCCGACCTGCCCGGTGACCCTTGGCGACATGGTGAAGATCGGCCGCCGCGGCAGCCTCAATGCCAAAATTACCGTACACGGCACCCAGGGCCATGTCGCCTACCCGCAGCGCGCGGACAATCCGATACACCGCCTGATCTGCATCGCTGACGCGCTGACCGCCGCCCCGCTGGATGCGGGCAACGACTGGTTCCAGCCATCCAGCCTGCAGTTCACCAGTATCGATGTCGGCAATCGGGTGACCAATGTTATCCCGGCCGAAGCGAGCGCTATGCTGAACATTCGCTTCAACAGCGATCACTCGGGTGCGGCGCTCTCAGCCTGGCTCCGCGCGGTGATCGCCCAGCACGCCGAACGCTTCGACCTTGACATCGCGATCAGCGGTGAATCGTTCCTGACCGAGCCGGGTCCGCTGGTGAACACGCTGCGGCAGGCAATTATCGACACCACCGGAGTGGAACCGAAACTCGATACCGGAGGCGGCACGTCGGACGCGCGCTTCATCGCCCGTTACTGTCCGGTGGCGGAGTTTGGCCTGGTGGGCGCGACTATGCATCAAGCAGACGAGCGGGTGCCGGTCGCCGAACTGTATGAGCTCGCGCGCGCCTATCGCGGCATCCTTGCGGCCTTCCTGGTATGAGTGGCCGCCAACGTTTCTCTCGTGGCCGCCCTGGGAGCATTGTGCTCGGCATTGTGCGCCTCGCGCGCGGCCGGCCGGACGGGATGCAGCAATTCGGCGCCAGCCGTGATTCGTTTCTCGCGAGTCTTGCTCCGCTGATCGCCTTCCCGTTGGTGGGTGGTCTGTTGATGTTGGTGGGCGGCGGCGGGCTCAGCGCGGTATCCGATCTGTTGGCGACACTATGTGCCCTGGTCGCGCCGTTGGTGCTGTCGTTCGAGGCCGCGCGACTGTGGCGCCGGCAGCAATTCTGGCTGCGCTTCGCCACGGCGTTCAATTGGTGTCAATGGGTGATACCGGTCGTCGGAAGCGTGTTGCTGTTGGTATTCGGTGTGATGGCCGCGCTGGGTCTGCCACGCCAGACAGCACGTATCGGGGTCGTATTTGGGTTGCTGTCCTATGCGTTGTGGCTTCACTGGTTCTTGGCGCGCTACGGGCTTGGGCTGTCACGCTCCCGGGCCCTGCTGATGGTGATTGCCGTGAATTTCACCACGGCCCTGCTGGTTGTGGGGCCGCGCATAATCACGCTGGGTCCGCCGGCTTCGTGAATACCACCGCCGCGGTTTCCTCGGGATTGCAGGCCGCATGGTTGTTGGCACGCGGCCGCGCCGACGGCCTGCGTCAGGTCGAGGCCGATATGGCCGGGGCAGCTCGCAGCTTCTGGGCCCTGGCGATCTGCGTCCCCGCTTTTGTCTGTCTGAGGCTTCTCGCCTGGATCCAGACGGGGGCACCGCCGCACGCCGCACACGTGCTGGCGCTGGATCTGCTGTCCTATCTGATCGGCTGGTGCGGCTTCGCGGTGCTGTCACATCGATTGATCGGCATCATGGGCCTGGGCGAACGTTGGCCCCGCTGCATCGCGCTGTGGAATTGGTGCAACGTCATACAGTACATGATGCTGGTCGGGTTCAGCATTCCTGGCCTGCTCGGTGCGCCAAAGCTGCTGGACGAGGTCGCGCAGCTTGTCGGGGTTGGGTGGGCGCTCTGGCTCGAGTGGTCCGCCTTCCGCCTGGCCTTAGGGATCGGAACACTTCCTGCCATCGGGCTGGTCGCCGTCGACGTCTCGATCGGAGTGCTTCTGGCCGGGCTCGGCGCAGCGGGGTAAGGGTTCGCCCCCCGCTTTAGCGAGTGGTCTCAGACCTGCCGGTACAGTTTCATGGCATTATTGAAGAAGAAGTCCCGACGTCGCTGTTCGGGAAGCGGCATCGGCAACACTTGGGTTGGATCATCGTAGTCCCAGTGGGGATAATCGGTAGCGAACAGCAGCCGGTCCCAGCCGATCCAGTCAATTGCATCCAGCACGTGCTCGCGCGGCTGCGGCTCTTCCATCGGCTGGGTGGTCAGCCAGACACTCTCGCGAATGTATTCTGAGGGTGCTCGCTTCAGATGCGGCGTCTCCTGCTTTAGCCGCGTCCACAGCTTGTCCAGCCGCCATGCCAAAGGCGGCAACCATGCGAAGCCCGACTCGATCAGCACCAGCTTGAAGTTGGGAATGCATTCGAACACGCCCTCGATCACCAGGCTGGTGAGGAAGGATTGCGATGATTGGGCGTGCCCGACCATGTCCTCGATATAGAAGGACGGCCAACCTGAGCCGGTGACCGGATAGCCGCCGAAGCCGAAGGCGTGAACCCCGATCGGCAGGTTCGCCGCCGCTGCGGCTTCGTAGATCTTCCAGTACTGCTTCTGGCCAGGCGGATTGGCGGTGCGGGTCACCATCAGCACCTGGACGAAGCGCGGGTCGCCGGCCCAGCGCTCGATTTCGGCGACCGCCGCATCGGCATCTTCGTAGGGGACGACGATCGAACCTTTCAGGCGTGGCTCGATCAGCCATTCGGCTTCCACCCAGCGGTTCATTGCGCTGGCGACGCCGGCACCAAACTCTCGGTTCTGGAAACTGGCGCCATTGTCGCCAGTCGGGTTCAGGATGCCGAGCGTGATATTGTTCTCGTCCAGCAACTGCTTCTGCAGGAACGGCAGGCTGCTGCCGGGACGTCCGCCGGGCGGCCACGCATCGCGACGGGACGCGTTCGGCTGCCCCTTCGGGTAGGCCGGTCCGGCCTGATACGCCTGACGCGGGCGGGAGCCAAAGGTCTTCGCCATCTCGACCCAGCGGGTCTCCATATAAGGAAACAGATCCTTGTAGGAGTTGCGCTGGGGGTGAATGTCGCCGTCGGCGATGGCCAGCTTCGAGCTGGCGGCCGGTTGCACGATGGGGCGGCTAGTTACCTCGACGTTCATCGGGCGGACTCCGTATCCGGGCCTGATTGGCTGCCCCGATAGCATCGTGCGCCAGAGAACGCATCGCAAGTCCCAAGGGCTTAACCGTTCGGCAAGCAGTAAGGCGGATCGTTCCGGTGGAACCCGATCCAGTCGGGCGCTTTCGGAGCTGCTTCCCATGAACCGTCTGACTAACCTCGCCATCTCGGCCAAGCTGGCACTCGCCTTCGCGGCCATGATCCTCCTCATCACCGTGGTCGGCATTGGAACCTATGTGAAGCTCAGCTTCATCGAGCAGAGCAGCGGCGCGACGAACCACACCTATGAGGTGATGGAGACGGCGGACGCCGTCATGGCGAGCATGGTGGATCAGGAGACGGGCGTCCGCGGCTATCTCATCACTGGCGACACCAAGTTCCTGGAGCCGTATCGAAACGGCCGCGCCAACTACGAGCAGGCGCTCACGAAGGTCAAGCAACTCACGTCAAAGAACCTGGCCCAGCAGGAGCGGCTGGAGGCGCTGAACCGCGCTGCGGTGAGCTGGAGGGATGAGGTGGCGGAACGTGAGATTGCGCTAATGGCACAGACGGGCACGCAAGAGCAGGCGCGCAGCGTGATGGCCAGTGGGGCCGGGAAGGCTTCAATGGACGCAATCCGCGCCAAGTTGAACGAGTTCCAGACCGCCGAGAGGAGCTTGCTCGCCACGCGCTCCACGGCCGAGACGGCGGCGTTCGGCTCATCACGTCTGATCACGGTACTGGGTGCGGCTGCGGCGGTGGCCGTGGCATTGATCAGCGGATGGCTGCTCACCCGGGGAATCGCCCGTCCGATCGTCGCTATGACCGACACGATGCGACGGCTTGCCGATGGCGACGCGACCGTCACCGTGCCGGCCGTCGGTCGGCGCGACGAGGTCGGCCGGATGGCCGATGCTGTCCAGGTGTTCAAGGAAAACATGGTCAAGGCCAAAGAGCTTGCTGCGCAACAGGAAGCCGAACGAGCTGCAAAGGAACGGCGCGCCGAGACGCTGGCGACCCTGGTGCGGGACTTCGAGCAGCAGGTGAGCGGCCTGGTGGGCCAGCTTTCTTCGGCTTCGACCGAGCTGGAGGCAACGGCGCAGTCGATGACGGCGACGGCAGAGCAGACCAACAGCCAGGCATCAAATGTTGCCGTGGCAGCCGAAGAGGCGAGCGCAGGCGTGCAAACGGTGGCCGCCGCCGCCGAAGAGTTGGCGGGCTCGATCCAGGAAATCGGCCGCCAGGTGTCCGAGTCCACCAAAATGACCGGCAAGGCGGTCGATGAGGCGAACCGCACCGACACGATTGTGCGTGCCCTTGCGGAAGGTGCGCAAAAGATCGGTGACGTGGTCGGGCTGATCACCTCGATCGCCGGCCAGACGAATCTATTGGCGCTTAACGCCACCATCGAGGCTGCGCGCGCCGGCGATGCGGGTAAAGGCTTCGCGGTCGTTGCATCCGAGGTGAAGGGACTGGCGGCGCAGACGGCCAAGGCGACCGACGAGATCGCCAATCAGATCAACCAGATTCAGAGCGCCACCCAAGAGGCGGTGAACGCCATTCAGGCAATCGCCAAGTCGATCGAGGGGGTGAGCGAGATCTCGACAAGCATTGCCTCGGCCGTCGAGGAACAGGCTGCTGCAACCGCGGAGATTGCTCGCAACGTGCAACAGACTTCGGCCAGCACGCAGCAGGTGACGACGAACATCGCAGGTGTCAGCCAGGCTGCCAGCACCACCGGTGCCGCCGCCGGCCAGGTACTTGGTGCAGCGCGCGGCCTGTCGCAGCAATCCGAGCAACTGACCGGCGCGGTAAACGGCTTCGTGTCGGCCGTTCGGGCAGCGTAGTCCGGCACCGAAGCTATCGGGGGTTAGCTTTAGCTGTGTGTCGATTTGGACGTGGCTTTCCTGGAACGAGTGCACGGGTTGGAAGCCAATCTGCTTGCGCAGGGCAGGATCAAACCGGTCTCAATGTTCGCGGTGATACGCGCGCCGCGAACCAGGAACGCATCAGTAGAACCGATCTTCGGTGGCCTGTCGCCTCGGAAGGCTGTCCGGCCCACGCAGCTGGCCGGCCTTGTTGCCGCCACGGCGCTGGCTGAGACGGGGTTCGTATGCGGGTATCCGGTGAGCCAGGCACCGATTGAGGCGACGGTGCATTGCGGCAACCGGTGTCGTTCGGGCGCGCCGGCGATGGTCAGGGGCTGCTGCGTTGGGGCTGGGCGACGCCGGAAGATGATTTCACATGGTCGCTTGGCATCGAGTCGGCATTGGAGTTCGTTCCAGCGAACCCGGTCGGTGCGATCGACTTCCGATTGATCGCCTACCGCCCCACTGCGGCAATAGCGGGTTTGCTATGCATTGCGGTGAACCGCCAGGTCCTCGCCAGCATCGACCTAGCCAACTTGACGGCCGATCGTCTCAGCGTTCGGTCCGCAATGCCGGCTGGCGTCGCGGCCCTGGTCGAGCTGATGTGTTCCCGCCCCCGCCGTCCCGATCTCGACGCCGGGACGGACCAGCGGCGTCTGGGCATTGCACTCATTGCGATGACTCTTCAGCCCGGTCGCGAGCAATTGCAGGCTTACTGAGCAATGCGGGAGTATGTGTCCCGAGGGTTATCGATCATGATCTTTCTGACCAGGTCACGCGACAAGCCGTCAGGTAGCACGGCATCACCGTCAAATTGCCAGTGCGGGTAGTCGGTCGAGAACAGCAGCATCTCGTCCGAACCCATGTGCTCCATCAGCCGTTGGAACATTTCAGGCGACGGTGGTCCATCGCAGGGGGTGATGGTCAGACGTACGTGCTCGCGCACGATGTCGGTTGGCGCGCGATCGACCCACGGCACCTCCATGCGCAGCCCGCGCCAGAACTTTGTCAGGCGCCACAGGTGCGCCGGTAGCCAGGTGAAGCCGGATTCCAGCAGCACGACCTTCAGATCAGGGAACTTGGTGAACACGCCTTCGCAGACCAGCGACGACAGCGCCGCCTGGAAGGCGGCGGCCTGCGCTGCATAATCCTCGGTGTAATAAGTCGGCCAGCCCAGTGGCGTGACCGGATGGCGGTACGCTGAACCGGCATGGATGCCCACTGGAAGACCGTGCTTCTCGGCGGCGGCGTAGATCGGCCAGTAATGTCGCTTGCCCAACGGGTGGTCGTGCATGACCAGCAGCAGGATCTGTACGAAGCGCTGGTCGGCTGCGACGCGGTCGATCTCTTCTACCGCAAGCTCGGCGTTCTGCATCGGCACCACGATCGACGCGCGGAGACGCGGCTCCTTGTCAAGCCACTCAGCGGCCATCCAGTCGTTCACCGCGCGGGCGAAACCGGCGCCCATGTCCTCCGAGAACAACAGCTGCACGCCATAGAGGCAGTTGCAGATGGCAACCGACGTGCCGAACGGCGTCAGCGCCTGGGCGCGCAATGCGTCGAGGTCCGAGCCAGGCTTGCCGTTCGGTAGACGCCAATCCGGGCGCGAGGTCAGGGGCGAGTTGGTCGGATAGGCGATCGACTCAAGTTCGTGCACGCCACGCTGGATCACGATGTCGCGCCAATGGTCCGACAGATATGGGTGCAGCGCTCGGATGTTGGGGACTGCTGGATGGATGTCGCAGTCAATGCCGCCGGGTTCGAGGAGGGACATGCAAGATGTTCCGGATCGTTCGCCGAGACGATACGGCGCGCCAGCGTCATCGTCCAACCGCGCTGCCGGCGGAGGCAGCCCGCTGGCGCGTGCCGCCGATGTGGGTATTCTCTCTTGCAATCACACGATGGCTGGACGGAGAGGCATCCATGAAGGCACTCACTCAGCAGCAGGTGGACCACTATCGCCACAACGGCTTTCTGTTCCCAGTTCCCGCACTCAATCCGGCCGAAATCGCGACCTGCCTGGCCGGTGTGGCTCGCCTCGAGTCCGACCTTGGCGGTCCGGTCGCCGAAGCCGATGTGAAATGGCGCTCGCACGCCTATGCGCATTCGCCCTGGTTCAATGACCTGGTCCGTCACCCGCGCATTCTCGATGCGGTGGAAGACGTGATCGGCCCGAACATTCTTGTGTGGACCAGCACGTTCTTCATCAAGGAGCCACACTCTCCCACATTCGCCGCCTGGCACCAGGACGGCGCGTATTTCGGGCTGGAGCCACGGGAGCAGGTGTGTGCCTGGGTTGCGCTGACCGATGCCACGGCGGAGGCAGGCTGTATGGAGCAACTGTCGTTCGGCGGTCTGCCCCGCCTTTACCAACATGCCGCACTGGGGTTGGCACACAGCATCAACCGTGCCGGCCAGACCATCATGGAGCCATTCGACGACAGCGATCCGGTGGCAATGGCACTGCCGGCCGGCTCCTTCTCGCTGCACCACGAATTGGCCGTGCACCGTTCCGCACCGAACCGCGCGGCGCATCGCCGTGTGGGCATCGGTCTGAACTACATCCCGACGCATGTTCGGGTGAACGGCTCCGTCCGCTTGAAGGCGATGCTGGTGCGCGGCGTCGACACCTACGGTCATTTCGAGCTGGTCGATCCGCCAACAGCCGAGCGCGACGCGCCGGCGCTCGCTGCGCACCAGGCGGTGAGCGACCGTTACCGCGCCAATTACAAAGAACAGGTGCAGCGTCACGCCGAGAGCTTCGCTCAGGCGTAAGCAGGGAGGCGGCCATGGCAACAAGCCCGCGCGTCATCACTATCGAAGAGCACTATCAGGACCCCGATGTCTTGCGCGCTTATGCGCCCGAGGATCAGCGTCAGCTCCCTGCGGTAGCGGAACGCCTGAACGATCTGACCAATCTCCGCATCAAGGAAATGGACGAAGCGGGCATCGACATGCAGGTGCTGTCGCATGCCAATCCAGGCCTGCAGAAGATGGACGCAGATACGGCGGTTCGCTTGGCGCGTGTGGCGAACGACCGACTGGCGCAAACCGTGCGGGCGAGTCCCGATCGCTTTGCCGCGTTCGCCGCGATCCCGACGCCCAATCCCAAGGCGGCCGCCGACGAGCTGGAACGTGCGGTGACGCAACTCGGCTTCAAGGGTGCGTTGATCAACGGGACCACCAACGGCGTGTTCTTCGATGACAAGCGCTTCTGGCCGATCTGCGAACGCGCCGCAGCGTTGGACGTGCCGCTATATCTGCACCCGACCATGCCGCACCCGGCGGTAATCGAGAGCTATTATCAGGACTACGTGCAGGACTGGCCGATGATCCTGCGCGCTGCCTGGGGCTTCACCGTGGAAACGGCAACGCAGGGTGTTCGCATGGTGCTGTCGGGAGTTTTTGACGCTTATCCCAAGCTGAGGATCATCTTGGGCCACCTTGGCGAAGGGCTGCCATTCCTGCTCTGGCGCATCGACGCAGGGTTTTCCCGCGGCGGTGGACAATCGTTCCGCGATATATTCTCTGAACATTTCTACATTACCACCAGCGGCTTCTTCTCCAATCCCGCATTGCTTTGCTGCGTGCAGGAACTTGGTGTGGACCGCATTATGTTCTCGGTCGACTATCCCTTCGTGCTCAACAAGCCGGGCACGGACTGGCTGCCCAACATTCCGCTGTGTGCAGAGGACAAGGCGAAAATCGCCAGTGGTAATGCGATCAAGCTGCTGAAACTTTAGGCTCCATAGCGGCGCCGGCTCACGCCTCAAGTGCCGCACGTACAGCTGTTGCCAACTGCTGTCGCCGATATGGCTTGAGAATGGTGTCGTTGTCCGTGCGCAGCTGGGTGTCCGGGCCGGAATGCGAATAGCCGGTGGTGAACAGCACCTTCAGCTGAGGGGAGATGTGCCTCGCGGCCTTCGCCAACTGATGACCGGTCATGCCCTCCGGCATCACAACATCGGTGAACAGCAGGTCAAATGCCGCGCGCTGCCGAAGCATCTTCAGCGCCGCGGGTCCGTTCTCCGCCTCGCTCACCCGGTACCCCAAAGAAGTGAGATGACGGCACGCGACGGCGCGCATCTCCGGCTTGTCATCGACGACGAGTATCGACTCGGTGCCACGCGGCAGGCTCGCGCGATCGTCCTCCTCGGTCATTGGTGCTTCCTGGCCCATGGCACGCGGCAAATAGAGCCGCACCGTGGTGCCACGTCCAGGGTCGCTTTCGATGACGAGATCGCCACCGGACTGCTTGGCAAAGCCGAAGACCATGCTTAGGCCAAGGCCGCTGCCGCAACCTGGCGCCTTCGTGGTGAAGAACGGTTCCACGACACGCTCTTGTAACTCCGGTGCCATGCCGATGCCGGTATCGCTAACGGACAGGACAACATAGCTACCCGGCTTCATTGCGGCGTCCTGACCGTCGCGCAGATGAACATTCGCGGTCCGGATCACGATGGTGCCTCCATCCGGCATCGCATCGCGCGCGTTGATGGCGAGATTGAGCAGCGCATCACCCACCTGCGAGGGATCGGCCCGAGTGCGCCAAAGCTCCTGCGCCAGGTCGGCGCTGATGGTAACGGACTCGCCCAGCAGTCGCCGCACGATCGCGATGTGGTTCGGCAAGTAGGCGTTGAGATCGATCAGTCGTGGTTGCAACGGCTGACGACGCGCAAAAGCGAGCAACCGGCGCGTCAGGTCAGCGCCACTCAGCGCACTGTCCAGGATCTCCTTCGCCATCTCGGCCTGCACCGTGTCGTGTGTCGACTCCATCAGGAACTCGACGTTGCCGATGATGACACCAAGCAGATTGTTGAAGTCGTGTGCGATACCGCCGGTGAGCTGACCGATCGCGTCCATCTTCTGTGCCTGTCGCAACTCGGCTTCTGCGCGCTTCTGGCGTGTGATGTCCTCGGTGAGCGCCAACAGCAATCCGGGTCGCTCGCCGGATGCACCGAGCTGCGTCAAGTGGACACGCGTCCAGGCTATCCCGCCAGCACGCGTAACGTAGCGGGTCTCGATTTCCTGGTCGGGCTTCGTGCCCCACCGGACAGCGTCCTCGAGCAACTCCCTGTCATCGACATGCGCCAACGCGGCGATGGTGTTTCCGACGAGTTCATCCGCATGACGGCCTAGCATTCGGCAGAACGCCGGGTTGGCTTGCGCAATTCGACCGTCAGGCTCGCTGAGCAGGATGCCGAGAGGACTCTCCTCGAAGATGCGGCGGAATCGTTGCTCACTCGCTTGCAGCGCTCCCGAACGCATTTCCGCCAGCTGTTGAGTGCTGCGAAGATCCCGCCGCATCAGGTAGAAGATGACCCCGACCAGTGCTATGCCGCCGCCAGTGCCGAGCAGGATGGTGATGAACGTCACGGTATTGCGCGAGGCGATGACTTTGAGGCGCTGGTTGAGCAGCCGCCGCTGACCTGTCAACAAGCTGTTGATGGCGGCCATAACCTCCTCGCTGCGTGCCGCGCTGGCCTTGAGCTCGGCGTGCCGACCTGCAGATCGGGGATTTGGCTCGGTTCGTTCCGCCAATGCCGCGGAGGCAGCCCGGTCCTGTGCGATCAACGAGGTGATGTGGTCGAGGTCCGTCGGATTGCCGCCATCGATCACGATGAGGTCACGCAAATGTTGCAACGTTCCAGAGATGGCAGTCTGCTTGGCCTGATATGCCGCGAGCAGTGCTGGATCGGCGAATACGATATAGCCATGCTGGTCGTAACTGCTCGAGCCCATCAGATCGTCGAGCTGCTTGAGAACCTGGAGCACTTCCAGCGTGTTCTCGACCTCGCGATGCGCGACGCGGAGCTGATCGACCGCTGTCAAGGCGATGATACCGTTGGCGATGATGGGAACGAACGCGACTATCATGAGGATGAGGCGCGTCGCCAGGTGATGCGTGGCTCCGTGGGCCCCCGTTGGATCACTCATAGAATAGCCCAAATCGATTCGCGGCCGGACCCTAACACGTCATTGGCTGGCCGCAACGCAGAGAGTCAGTCAGTCGGCGGGAATCAACTTTACCTTGCGCCCTGCGACTCCAAGTGCTACCCGCCCTTGTTTCAGGGCCAAAGCGTCCTCGCCGAACACTTCGCGTCGCCAGCCGTGCAGTGCGGCGACGTCTGGCTCATCCTCGGTCGCCAGTCTGTCAATGTCCTCTGATGAGGCGACCAGTCTCGCCGCCACGTGGTGGTTCTCGCATTTCGCAGCGAGCAAGACCTTCAGCAGCGATACCAGGGCAGGCGAGGGACGCACACCCTCACGTGTGCGTGGCGCGGGAGGCAGGGCCTCCTCGGGCATCAGCTTTGCCTCTGCGATGGCTGCGAGAAGCGAGGCGCCCGTGCGGCCCTCGGCAAACCCGCGGCTGATCCCACGCGCCCGCGCCAAAGCATCCGGTGAATTCGGCGCTGTTGCGGCTATTTCCAGCAGCGTCTCGTCGCGCAGCAGCCGCTGGCGCGGGATGTTCACCCGCTGCGCCTCGCGTTCTCGCCACGCCGCCAGTGCCCGCACCGTTCCGAGAAAGCGTCGATTGCTGCTGCGCGGTCGCAATCGTTCCCACATCGCATCTGGATCCGGGCGATACATCGCCGGGTCGCCCAGTGCCGCCATTTCCTCGGCCACCCAGTCCAGCCTGCCTTCCTGCTTGAGACGCCCGCAGAGCCGGGTGTATACGCCACGGAGATACGTCACATCGGCGGCGGCATAGGCGATCTGTGACGCCGACAGTGGGCGCGCTGACCAGTCGCTGAACCGGTGCGCCTTGTCGATCGAACCCCCCGCCAGCGCGGAGACCAGCGCGTCGTAGGCAACCTGTTCGCCAAACCCGGCAACCATCGCGGCGATCTGCGTATCGAACAGGGGGCGAGGCACATCGCCGAAACGAAGCACAAAAATCTCGATGTCCTGTCGCGCGGCGTGGAAGACTTTCAGCACGCGCTCATCGGCGAGGAGAAGGCCGAGGGGCGCCAGATCGATGTCCGGGTCCTGCGCATCGACCACGGCGACCTCACGCTCGCCGGCAAGCTGCACGACGCACAGCTCCGGCCAATATGTCCGCTCCCGCATGAACTCGGTATCGACGGTGACGAACTCTTCGGCCGCTAATCTCTCGCACAAGCTCTTGAGAGCGGCGGTGGTGGAGATCAGGGTTGGTGGCGGAAAGGCGAGACGTGCTGGGCGAGGCATGCCTCGGTTGTACACCGCGGCGACAGGAGATCAACGCACCCCTTGTTGCCGCGGAATCGGAGGCAGTTGGCTTGTTCCCCGAATACCATGGCCGCCACCAGGGCTCACAGCGTATGTGATGGTGGCCGGCAGTGCCCGGGGGAATGATCATGATGACCGCCGCAACTCTGGTCGCCAACACCGCACTGGCCGTCGCGCGGCGATGTGTCGGACGAGACGGTGTCACGGCTTGGTCAGACAATCGTTGCACTGCTGCTGATGGCTATAGTTTTTGACGCAGCTGTTCCCCGCGCTGGTGATGAATTTGCGCCGGCACACTCCGCTCACCAGCACAGGCGTGTCACGAGCACGTGTCGCCAACCGAGCACGCAGGGACCGCACCACAGGCGCGGATAATCGGATCGGCGGTAACGATCCGCATCACATGTCCCCAGTCCTCCGCCTTGCAGCGCGTCTCAGCGCTGTCGGAGCGCGCACTTGAACCACCAAGCAATAGCTGCCTGGCAATGCAGCGAGCCCTTTCCTCCGGCGCGTGCAGCGCAATCCAGGTAAGCCCCTGCCAGGAGAAGACATGCCAGTCACCATGCATGTCCAGGACCGCCACATCGTTGTCTTCCTCACCAGACAATGACATGACTGCAGGCATGCATTTGTCGGGCGCCTGCGTGCTAAGCGTCAGCAGCATCATAGCGACAACTGCGCGCTTCATGATGGCGCCCCGTTTCGTTGATACGACAGCATGCGAAACAGTGAACCGGGCCACTAGCAAGTCTTACTTGTAGTAATCCGGCGCGTGCTTCATGGTCTGGCTCTGAGGCTTATCGTGATTGATCCAGAGCTGCGCATCGTTCTGTGCCATAACGTTGGCCATACGCTGCATCGACCCTAGCGACTTGGCCTTGTCGACATTCATGGATGGCACACGCCTGGCGTCCCAGTTGCCCTTGAGATGCACTGCGTCACCTGACAGCAGCACCGAGCCGGACTCGTTCAATTTAACCAGCAGGGATTGATGTCCGGGTGTATGTCCCGGCGTCGATAGGATGATGACGCTGCCGTCGCCGAACACGTCATGGTCGCCCTGCAACTTGGTGACCGGATGCGACTGCTTGAAGCGCGGTGAGCCGTCCTGGTTGGGCCAGTCATACTCTGCCTGCTGGACCAGCAGCATCGCCTGCGGAAAGAGTTCGACATTTCCTATGTGATCGGGATGGGTGTGCGATACCGCCAGGTATTTCACGTCGGCTGGGTTGATGCCGATTCTTGCCAGTTCACCTTCCAGCGTATTGGTCCGTCGCCAGGCCGACGGATCGGTCGACGGCTTCGCGTAGATCGCATCCGGGAGTCCGGTATCCCATACCATCCAGTCGTTGCCGTGCTTGATCGCGTAGCAGGTGTCGACGAAATCAATCGGCTGACCGACGTTGACCCCCGGAGTCCAAGGCGACACGTCGGGTGCCGTCCGCTCTCCGCACTCGATGACGTAAAGGCGGTCGGCCGTCGCCTCTGCGTGAGCTGCCCGCGCAGCCAACAACAACGCCAAGAGCGCCACAGTTATGTGCCGTAGTTTCACGATGCTGTCCTCGCGTGCAGAAGAGCTGGCCAGAGCCTAGGGACCGGGGTGGCAGCGAGCAACCGCGGCATCATTGGCACGTTCGCGCTACGCCGGAGAGGTCTCGTCAACCGTCTGATGGTCAGGCGTGTGAGATCGCCTCGAGCGCCAATCCCTTGGTTCGCGGACCGAAGCCACCGATCGAAATCACCACGATCAACATCGAGAAGGCGATGAAGCTGAACACAGCGATCACGCCGCCCAGGTTGAGCAGATACGCCACGACCAGCCCGGACAGCGCCGCCGACAATCGGCTCCAAGAATACACAAAGCCGATGGCGCGGGAGCGGATGCGAGTCGGGAACAGCTCCGACTGATAGTTGTGGAAGCTGTACGACATCCAGTTGTTGCACAG
>JBKPSV010000169.1:0-15920 GCA_046735215.1 Pseudomonadota bacterium
AGGGCGCCTTCCACGGCCGGACGCTCGCAACGTTGGCTGCCACCGGCAACGCCAAATACCTCGAAGGCTTTGGTCCCGTTGTCGATGGCTTCGACCAGGTGCCATTCAACAACATGAATGCGGTGCGCAATGCGATCGGCCAGGCCACCGCGGGCATTATTGTCGAGCCAGTTCAGGGTGAGGGCGGCGTGCGCCCGGCCGACCTGCAGTTCCTGCGCGATCTGCGTACGGTTTGCGACGAGTACGGCATCATCCTCGGCATGGACGAGGTCCAGTCAGGTATGGGCCGCACTGGCAAGCTGTTCGCGTATGAATGGGCTGGCATCACTCCCGACGTTATGTCCGTCGCCAAGGGTATCGGCGGCGGTTTCCCACTCGGCGCGGTGCTTGCGAAGGAGCAATTCGCCCAGGCACTTAAGCCGGGCACGCACGGCACCACGTTTGGTGGCAATCCGCTCGCCTGCGCCGCCGGTAACGCTGTGCTCGACGTGATCCTCGCGCCGGGGTTCCTGGAGGAGGTTCAGCGCAAGGGCAACAAGCTGCGTGCCGCAATGGACGGCCTCGCGCGCGAATTTCCTCAGGTCTACGAGGACGCGCGCGGCATGGGTCTGTTGCAGGGCTTGAAGTGTGCGTTGCCGGTCGGCGAAGTACAGGCGGCCTGCGTCGCCGAGGGCCTGATGGCAATCACTGCGGGCGAGAACGTGCTGCGCCTCGCGCCTCCGCTCGTGATCACCGACGCCGATCTCGATGATGCGATCGCTATGCTGCGTCGTGCGACACTGCGGGTGCTTCCGTCGAAAGCGAAGGAAGCGGCGAAATGAGCGCCTCGCTCCGCCGCGACGATCGCGCGGAGGGTCAGTCCACGGATAAGGTGACTGGCCTGCGGCATTTTCTCGATCTGCGCGATTTCGACCCGGCGACGCTCCGACAGATGTTGGACGTTGCCGCGAACTACAAGCGTGCCGGCGTCTCGTCTCGACCGCTGGCCGGCAAGACGCTGGCGCTGATTTTCGAGAAGCCGTCGACGCGCACGCGTGTCTCCTTCGAAGTCGGCATGCGCCAGTTGGGCGGCGACGTCGTGGTGCTTTCGGCACGTGACATGCAAAGCGGTCGCGGCGAGACGCCGGCCGATACGGCTCGCGTGTTGTCGCGCTATGTCGATGCGATCATGCTGCGCACTGACGACGTGGCGAAGCTGCATGAGCTGGCACATTTCGCGACGGTGCCGGTGATCAATGGGCTCACCGACACCTCGCATCCCTGTCAGCTGATGGCCGACGTGCTGACCTTCGAGGAGCACCGGGGACCGATCGCCGGTCAGGTCGTGGCTTGGTGCGGCGACGGCAACAACGTCGCGCGAAGCTGGATCGAAGCCGCGGTAAGGTTTGGGTTCACGCTGCGATTGGCCACGCCCGAGACACTGCGTCCCCCGGAGGACCTGATGGCGTGGGCGCTCGCGCAGGGTGGGCGGATCGAACTGACGAATGATCCCGATGAAGCGGTTGCTGGCGCGCGCTGCGTGGTGACCGACACCTGGGTGTCGATGTCCGACGATCCCAACACCAACCGCCACAACATGCTGGCGCCATACCGCGTTACCACGGCGCTTATGGCGAAGGCAGCGCCGGATGCGCTCTTTATGCACTGTCTGCCCGCCCATCGCGGTGAGGAAGTCAGTGCCGAGGTGATCGACGGACCGCAGTCGGTGGTGTTCGACGGGGCGGAGAACCGCTTGCACGCTCAGAAGGGCGTGCTGGCCTGGGCATTGGGTGCCGCCCGCTGACGTGCGCCAAATAGTCCCGCTCCGAGAGGGGCGGGACGCCTACCATCGATCCGGAGTGCGGTGTTGATAATGCCGCTGCCGGAGCCCACTGGGCGATCACTCGGCACGACTGTCGTTCGTGATCGACGGGTCGTCGCGATGAGATGAGCGCCATTCATCCGAAAGATCGGTCTTCAAGGCCTTTGCTGCTCCGCAGCACAATCCCTAATACGGACAGAAACGGCAGGAGTGCTGACTGTCATGAAGTGGTCGCGCGAGTTGCGGATAGCCCGTCGCAGCGTCCGAACCGCCCTGAAGGCGGCATCCGCGTTGGCGTCGTCGAAAATTGCGGCCCCGCTGCAATCCGCACCCCTGTCGGTGCCCGGTTCGCTCCGCTCGGGCCCCCTGGAGGTCAATAGTTTCGGCAGCAACCCCGGTCGGTTGCGCATGCTGGTTCATCTACCGACTGACCCGCCCCAGCGGGATGGTCCAGTGATCGTGTTGTTGCACGGCTGCGGCCAAAGCGCCGCCAGCTTCGCGGCCGAGGGCGGCTGGACCGCACTTGCCGATCGTCTGGCCTTGCCCCTGGTGCTGCCGGTGCAGTCGCAGGACAACAACCAAGGGCGATGCTTCAATTGGTTTCGCCCGATGCACACCGGGCGCGGCCGCGGCGAGGCATTGTCGATCCGACAGATGGTCTCCCACTCGATCGAGCGCTTCGGCTCTGATCCCCGGCGCGTGTTCGTTGCAGGACTTTCCGCGGGAGGCGCCATGGCTGCCGCGCTGCTTGCGGCGCACCCTGAGGTGTTTGCCGCTGGTGCCGTGTGCGCCGGCTTGCCGGTTGGAGCCGCGAACGGCCTGCCCGAGGCTCTGCGGCGCATGGCTGAAGCCGGGCCGATGCGGTCGCCGGCCGGGTGGGCTGATGAAGTGCGTCGCGCAGCGCCGATCGGCTATCGCGGCCCGTGGCCGCGGCTCTCCATCTGGCATGGAGGCGCCGACCGCGTCGTCGATCCAGAGAACGGCAAGTTGATTGCCTTGCAATGGGCAACTCTGCACGGCGTGGGTCCCGATGCGACCCAGACCGAGCAGCTTGGCAGTGTCAGACATGATCAGTGGCTGGTGCGAGGCGAGGCGGTTGTGGAACTGTGGACCCTGGCCGAACTGGGCCATCACTGGCCGCCGGACGCGTTGGAGCCAATCGCCAGGTTCTGGAACATCGCAGCTTAACCCGGGCGCAACCCTATCCGAGCAGGATGGTGCCGGAGGCAGCCAGCATGCTGAACGATCTCGGCGCCAACGACGTCATCATCGCAGACAACGATTCGATTATTCGCAGCATCTTGCGCTCGGTGCTCGACGCCCAAGGATTCACGGTATTATCGGCGGTGAACGGCGTCGAGGCGATCGACCTGGCCATGCGCACCCACGCGCGGCTCATCATCCTGGATTACAAGATGCCCAGGCTTGATGGGTTCACCACCTGCGAACACATACGTGCACTGGACGGCTATGCCGAAGTGCCGATCCTGATCCTGACCGCGTTCGATGAGGCCGTCATGCGCGAAAGGGCGGAGCGCGCCGGTGCGACGGCATTTCTCGCCAAGCCCTTTAAACCGATCGATCTGCTACGGATGATCGCGCAGCTGGTGGGGCCATCACCGCAGAAGGGTCCCGCGCTGGCAGGATTGGCGGAGCCTACAGCTGTTGTCTGGAACCGGCGGCAGGAACCGGCACCGTTGTTCGGCGAGCCAGTTGAGCTTTCGGAGGGTCGGCGAGTACTCGGCATTTGCCGTGCCCAACCCGATTCAGGACGTGACAAGCGCCTCAAGTGATCGCCGGCGCCGCAGCTCGGTCAACGTCGCGAAAGCAATTCGGCTAATCTCGGTGGCGTCGGTGTCACCGCGCACCAGCGCGGTTTCGTATGCGCTCGCAGCTTCGGCCAAGCGCTTGAAGCCCAGCGTTCCTGCGCCACCGATCAGCTCGTGGGCCAAATCGGCAAGCTGGTCGCGTGACGGCGCGGTGGTGGGGTCCTCAAGCTGGCGGAGCAGCGCTTCAAGCCGCAGAGCCAATTGATCCAGCAGCCGTTCGTATGCGGTTTCCCCGACCGAGGCAATGAGCTGTGCAACTGTGTCCGAATCAATCGATGCGGCGCGCGACGGAGTTGTGGTTCGACGGGAAGCGGCCCGGGCGACGACGGCGAGCAACTCCGCCTGGGTGAACGGCTTGGCCAGGTGCTCTGTCATCCCGGCGCGACGGCACTCCTCCGCGTGATGATCGAGTGCATTTGCCGTGGCAGCCACGATGGGCACGCTGCCTCGCGCTCCCCCCAGCGCCCTGATCGATCGGGTCGCCTCGAGCCCGTCGACCCCCGCCATCCGCATATCCATCAGCACCACGTCGAAGTCGTGCGTGGCCGCGATCTGCACCGCTTCAGCCCCGCCCCGCGCCTCGGTAACGTGATGCCCCGCCGTGCGCAGGAACGACGCCGTCACTTCCCGGTTGATGTCCGAGTCGTCTACCACCAGCAGCTTGAGACGGCAGTCCGGTGTGGCGGGCACGACATCAGGGGGCATGCCGCGCTCCTCGGCTGCGGCGGGAAGTTCAAACCAGAACACGCTGCCGCCAACAGGGTTGTCGCGGTGGCCCATCTGACCGCCCATCAGCCGCGTGAGGCGATTTGCTATTGAAAGGCCAAGGCCAGTACCCTCGATCCCGGTGCGCTCGGTGCCAAACCTCTCAAATTCCTTGAAGAGCAGATGGCGCTGCGCTCGCGGGATACCTAACCCGGTGTCGGCCACTTCGACGGTAAGGCGCTCCGAGTTGCCGCTGACGCGACACTCGACCACGCCTGATGGCGTGTATTTCACTGCATTGCTCAGCAGGTTCCCCAGAATCTGCCGAAGCTGAGTGCCGTCAGTGACAAAATGTGCGGGCAACTCGGGATCAATGGTGATCTGCGTCTGCAATCGCCGCGCCTTGGCCGGTGGTTCGATCACGGCCATGCATTCTTCGATCAACGGTCTCAGTGCGATCCGCTGCGGGTGGAGTGTCGGGCCAAGTGCTTCGATCCGCGCATAGTCGAGCACCACGTTGACCACGGAGCGCATTTGTTTGCACGCATGGATGATCTCGCCAATGTCGTGCGCTTGTCCGCGAGTCAACGAGGCGTCGCGTGACAACCTGTCAGCGTAGCCCAACACGCCCTGCAATGGAGAGCGTAGCTCATGGCTTAAGGTGGTCAGGAAGCGTGACTTCTCCTGGCTCTCTCGCTCAACGTCCCGGCGTGCCCGAGTCTCCTGCCATATCCACCAAAGGAGCATGGCTACGGCCAGCGCACCTGCTGCGCAAACGGCAATCAGCCAAAAGACTGTACTCTTGTCGATCGTGCTACTGACGCTGACCACGAGCGGCAGATTACCAACGCGATGGAACGCGATTTCTTGTGCCCCCCATTCACCTGATGCTCGCACCGCGCTGGCCGTTCCTCCTCTATGGATGAAATCCTGTACCGCCTCGGGAGCGCTGACCGTTCGACCTATATCGTTCGCGTCGAATGGCAACCGCATGATGATACTGCCATCGTCGCTCAACAGCGTGACCGTATCTCCTTGGCCAGGCTGCAGCGCACCTAACAGGTCACGCACGTAGCTAAGTCGCAGTGCGGCCACCACGACGCCGGCAAATTGACCATTGTGATCGATCCGATGACTGATCGGGACAGCTGCCGTATCCTCGCGTGTGGTTGCAAACGGCCTGCCCACGTAGGGCCCGCTGAAGGCCCCGTTGCGCTGTGCCCAGAAGTAGTCGCGGTCCGCCCAGTTCTTCAGTTCCTGGCCCGGACGTGTGCTGGCGAGAATTCCACCATCGGCGCCGATTACGTCGATAAAACCGATATGGCGATCGCGCGGCACGCGCTCAGCCAGCAGTGCGTAGCGTTCTGGTGGCGCAATTTCGGCGCTCTGCGGCGCCTGTCGGCCGCCGATCACCGTTTGCAGCGTGAGATCGATCTGTTCGATCGTGCGCGATACGTCTTGCGCGATCATCGCGGCGCCGCGCGCCGCAACCGTATGCGCCTGGTCCTTCGCCGATGCGGCCACCTGCCACCAGGCGACCAGACCGGCGCCAAGTATTAACGAAACCGGGATGATGGATGTCACGGCCCTGCCGGTTGCCAACCAGGACAACCTTCGACCTGCCCTGCGCAACGAGAACATCTGACACCGCCTCTTGAAGCGGCTGATCATAAACAGGAACTATTTACCTAAAGTTGAAGAATCAACCGGCTCAGCCAGCGATTGACCTCGCAATACTGGCACTCTATACATCTATTTTGATGGTTCTCACCTCATACAGCGACCCCTAGGTTGATCACGTCCGGCCAGATGCGCGCGGCCCGCGCCATGTTGGGGCTCGACCAGCGAGCTTTGGCCGAGTTGTCGGGGTTGTCGCTGCCGACGATCCAGCGAATGGAGGCGAGCGACGGCGTGGTGCGCGGCAACGTCGACTCGCTGATGAAGCTGGTAGATGCGCTGCACGGCTCCGGCATCGAGTTGATCGCCGAAGATGCGGTCAGCAGCCAGGGCGGGCGTGGCGTGCGCCTCGTTGCTCGCGCGCGAAAGCCTCCGCGCCCATGATCGCCGTGCCGCTCGTCTGCATCGCGCTGTTGCTGACGCTTGCCATCATCGGCGCGTTCGTGGCCCGCACACCATCAGGCGGTCGCATCATCTATGGCGGCAGCCTGCTGGTCTCGCTGGCGTCGCTGCTGACCGCACTGCTGTCGATTGATGTAGGGTCGTCAACAGTTTCGCTGCCGCTTGGCTTGCCGTGGGTGGGCGCGCATTTCCGGCTGGATCCGTTGGCGGCGTTCTTCCTTGCGGTCGTGGGACTGGGAAGTGTCGGCGCCAGCACCTACGCGCTTGGCTACGGCCGCCACGAGCCAGAGCCACAGCGTGTGCTGCCTTTCTATCCTGCGTTCCTGGCGGGTCTGAACCTGGTCGTGGTGGCAGCCGATGCCTTCAGCTTCCTGTTCGCCTGGGAACTGATGTCGCTCGCTTCCTGGGCGCTGGTGATGTCGCACGATCGCGAGCCCGGCAACGCGCACGCCGGCTTCGTATACATCGTTATGGCGAGCTTCTCCGGTCTTGCGCTGCTCCTGTGCTTTGGCCTGCTTGTCGGCGCCGGCGACTACAGCTTCGCCGCAATACGGGCAGTGCATCCATCGCCCGGCATCGCGGCATTGGCAATGGTGCTGGCGCTGATCGGCGCCGGGTCGAAGGCTGGAGTGGTACCGCTGCATGCCTGGCTGCCGCTCGCGCACCCAGCTGCACCCAGCCATGTCTCAGCGCTGATGAGCGGCGTCATGACCAAGGTCGCTGTCTATGGCTTCATCCGCATTGTCTTCGATCTGCTCGACGCGCCGAGTTGGTGGGCGGGGGTTATCGTGCTGACAGTCGGCGGCATCACCGCTGTGCTTGGCGTCCTCTACGCCTTGATGGAGCATGATCTGAAGCGGTTGCTCGCCTACCACACGGTCGAGAACATCGGCATCATCTTCATCGGTCTCGGCCTTGCATTGGCCTTCGGCGCCAACCAGTTGCCCGCCGCCGCTGCTCTCGCACTTACCGCGGCGCTGTTTCACGTGTTCAATCATTCGGTATTCAAGAGTCTGCTGTTCTTTGGCTCTGGCGCGATACTGATCGCGACCGGCGAGCGCGACATGGATCGCCTCGGCGGTTTGATCCATCGCATGCCAAAGACCGCAGTCGCATTTCTGATCGGCTGCATGGCGATCTCCGCGCTGCCACCGCTCAACGGTTTCGTATCCGAGTGGCTGACCTTCCAGGCCATCCTGCTGCATCCGGATCTGCCGCAATGGGGCCTGAAGCTGGCAATCCCGGCCGACGGGGCGCTCCTCGCACTATCCGCGGCGCTTGCCGCCGCCTGCTTCGTCAAGGCGTTCGGCGTTACCTTTCTGGGTCGCGCTCGCTCGCGCGTTGCCGCAGATGCACGCGAAGTAGACGGCTATTCCACCAGTGCCATGTTCGCATTTGCGGCACTTTGCCTGCTGGCGGGTATCTTTCCCGGTGCGGTGATCGACCTTTTGGCCCCGGTCACTCAGGCGCTGACCGGCGCACATTTGCCGAGGCAGTTGGATGTCGCGTGGCTCTCCATCGTGCCGGTTGAAACAGCACGCAGCTCCTACAATGGCCTGCTGGTGCTCGTATTCATTGTGTTATCCGCATCGCTCAGCGTTTTGGCGATCCACCGCCTTGCATCACACTCGCAGCGTCGTGCGCCAGCCTGGGATTGCGGCTTCCCCGACGCGCGCCCACAGACTCAGTACACCGCAGGCAGCTTCGCGCAGCCGATCCGCAGGGTTTATGGCGCAGTGCTATTTCGTGCGCACGAGACGGTCGCCATGCCGCCGCCTGGCGACACCGCGCCGGCAACGATCGAGAAGCACATCTCAGATCCGATCTGGGACATGCTGTATGCGCCGATTGCCGGTGCGATAGGTCGGACGTCGCAGGTGTTGAACCATCTGCAGTTTCTTACCATCCGGCGCTATCTTGGCTTCGTCTTCGTCGCGCTGGTCATATTGCTGCTGGCGCTCGCTTTATGGCAGTGATCCCCGCCCTCCTGGTGCAGGGCGGGCAGATGGCGCTGGTGTTACTGCTGGCGCCGCTGCTGACCGGTTTCACGCGCAAGGTGAAGGCGCGGCTCCAGCGACGCCAGGGCCCGTCCCTGATCCAACCGTATCGCGACCTCAAGCGATTGCTGAGCAAGGACGTGGTGCTGGCCGAGAATGCCTCCTGGGTGTTCCGCGTCGCACCCTATGTGATTTTCGCCGTCACCTGGGTGGCGGCCGCCCTGGTGCCCACCTTCGCGACCGGCCTGTTGTTCAGCTGGTCTGGCGACCTGATCGCGATCACCGCGCTGCTGGGCAGTGCCCGCTTCGTACAGGCGCTGGCCGCGATGGACATCGGCACAAGCTTCGGCGGTATCGGTGCCTCGCGCGAGATGATGATCGCCTCGCTAGCCGAGCCGGCGATGCTGATGATCGCTCTCTCGATCGCGCTGATCGCAGGATCCACCCAACTCTCGACCATTGCCGACTACATGGCGTTCTCGGCGGTTGGGCTGCGCGTCACGCTGGCGCTTGGACTTGTGGCCTTGGTGATCGTGGCATTGGCCGAGAACGCACGCATCCCGGTGGACAATCCGGCGACGCATCTGGAACTCACGATGGTCCATGAGGCGATGGTGCTGGAATACTCGGGCCGGCACCTGGCGATGATAGAACTTGCCGCATCGCTGAAGTTGCTGCTTTACGTCTCGGTGATCGCCTGCATCTTCTTTCCGTTCGGCCTCGCCCGAGGCTATGTCATTGGCTTGATCGCGTACTTGCTGAAGTTGGCGATTGCGAGCGTTCTGCTGGGCGTGTTTGAAATGTCGATCGCCAAGATGCGGATCTTCCGCGTTCCCAACTTTCTGGGTGCTGCACTCATGCTGGCCCTGCTCGGCGTGCTGCTCCGCTTCGTATCGGAGGGTATGTGACACCTGGTTTCGCCTTCGACGTCTCGCACATGCTCGCCGGTCTCTTGGTACTGGTCAGTTTCGCGATGCTGTACCAGGATCGGCTGTACGCCTTGATCAATGTGCTGGCGCTGCATGCCGGTGTGCTCGCGTTATCCGTTGCCTGGCAGGCGCACATCCAGCACGCACCGCAGCTCTACGTCACTGCCCTGATCGCGCTCGGGTTCAAGGCGATCGTGATCCCGATCGCACTGCGGCGCATGGTGTTCCGTCTCGGCATCCACCGTGAGGTGGAGACCGTCGTCAGCATCGGTCTGACCATGCTGGCCAGCATTGCGCTGGTGGCACTGTCGCTGATGGTGATGCTGCCCGTAACGGCGCACGTCGATCCGGTGGCGCGTGAGGACATCTCGCTGGCATTATCGGTGGTTCTGATCGGTCTGCTGATGATGGTGACACGGCGCAACGCTGTCAGCCAGGTGGCCGGGTTCCTGTCGTTGGAAAACGGCGTGAACCTGGCCGCCACCGGCGCACAGGGAATGCCGCTCGTGGTGGAGATCAGTGTCGCGTTCTCCATCCTGATCGCGTTCATCGTCGTCGGCATCTTCCTATTCCGTATCCGCGAACGCTTCGATACAGTCGATCTCGAGGCGCTTGAGCGCTTCCGCGGAGAACGCCGTTGACAGTAGCACTGGTACTGCTGATCCCGTTGTTCTCGGCCGCGCTGCTATCGTTGATCGCGGATTACCGGTTGTCCGCAAAGATCAACGTTGCCGCAAGTGGGCTGTCACTCGTTGCCGCGCTGCTGCTTCTGGTGGACCGCCCGGCTGCCGGTCAGTTCCTCGCGGTCGACGATCTGAACATCGTCTTCATTCTGCTCTCCACCTTCGTCGGCTTCACCACCAGCGCATTCAGCGCTTCCTATATCGGCCACGAGCTTGAAAGCGGTCACCTGACGCCGAACTACCTGCGCTTCTATCACGCCATGTTCCAGCTCATGTTGTTCGGCATGAACCTGGCGTTGCTCGCCAACAATATCGGGCTGATGTGGGTGGCTGTCGAGCTCGCCACACTGACAACCGTGGTGATGGTCGGCATCTATCGTACGCACGAAGCGATCGAGGCGGCATGGAAATACTTCATCCTCGGCAGCGTCGGCATCGCGCTTGCGTTGTTCGGCACCATCCTTGTGTATCTCGCCGCGCGGCCAGTGGTTGGCGAGGGCACCGACGCCATGGTGTGGAGCATCCTGATCACCCGCGCACATGACTTCGACCCGGCACTGCTCAACGTCGCCTTCATCTTCCTGCTGCTTGGGTACGGCACCAAGGTTGGTCTGGCACCGATGCATGCCTGGCTGCCGGACGCGCACGCGGAAGGCCCGACGCCGATCTCTGCCGTGCTCTCTGGCCTGCTGCTGAATGTGGCGCTCTATGCGCTGCTGCGCTTCAAGATGCTGCTTGCGGCCAACCCCGGCGCCATTGCGCCCGGCCCGCTGATGATTGCACTCGGCCTGCTGTCCCTGATCTTTGCTGCCTTCATGCTGTACCGACGACGCGACATCAAACGCATGTTTGCCTATTCCTCGATTGAGCACATGGGCATCACCGTGTTCGCCTTCGGCATTGCGGGACCGTTGGGCAACTTCGCTGGCCTGCTGCAAATGACGATGCACAGCCTGACCAAGTCGGCGATCTTCTTCTCCGTCGGCCACGTGGCCCAGGTAAAGGGCACCCAGCGCATCGCCGAGATGGGCGGATTGACTGCGACGCATCCCCTGCTTGGCTGGGGCCTGATTGCCGGCGTCTCTGCCATTGCGGGCCTGCCGCCGTTCGGCGTGTTCACGAGCGAGTTTCTTCTGATCAGTTCGACATTCGCGCGCGAACCGCTGCTCGCTATTCTATTGGTGTTCGGTCTCTTGGTGGCATTCGGTGCGCTATTCCTGCGTGTCTCCTCCATCGCCTTCGGCGAGCCACGCGGGCCGACCGGACCGGTCACCGCATCATACGTGCCGATGTTCGCACATCTCGCGCTCGTGTTGATTGCGGGCGTCTGGCTGCCGGGGCCGCTGGTGTTGTGGTTCCAGCATGTCGCGACGCTGCTCGGGTGATGAAAGTCGATGTCATTTACTGGCAGCAGGCCGCGCAAGCGATTGCTGCCGGCGATGTGACGCTGCTTAGTCTGTGGGGCGAGCCCGGATGCGTCCATATGGCGGTGCTCGACAACGATATCGTCGTGCTCAGCCTGGACTGTCCGGGCGGCAGCTATCCCTCGGTTGGCGCGCTGCACCCGCCGGCGATCCGCCTGGAGCGAGCCGCGCGCGATCTATTTGGCCTCGATCCTGTGGCGTTGCCGGATACACGCCGCTGGCTCGACCACGGCGGTAATCCGACCGGCTATGCATTCCTGCCGGTCGAAGGCGAAGGCCTGCATCAAATCCCCGTCGGGCCGGTGCATGCCGGAATCATCGAGCCGGGCCATTTCCGCTTCACCGCTGATGGCGAAACCGTGGTGCGCCTGGAACAGCGCCTGGGCTACGTGCACAAAGGCATTGATCATCTGATGCAAGGTGCCACTGTCGCGCAGGCAGCGCGGCTCGCCGGGCGTACTTCCGGTGACAGCACCGTCGCCTATGCGCTCGCCTTTGCGCGCGCATTGGAGATGGCACTGGACATCGCACCGCCGCCACGCGCCGTCTGGTTGCGTGGCGTGATGGCCGAGCTGGAGCGGATCGCCAACCACATCGGTGACTTCGGCGCGATCTGCAACGATGCGGCCTTCAGCATCATGCTGGCGCACTGCGGGATGCTGCGTGAAGACGTGCTGCGCTGCGCAGGCAAATGCTTTGGCCATCGCCTTATGATGGACTGTGTCGTGCCGGGCGGCGTTGCGGTCGACCTCATCGATGACGCGCCGATCCGCACACTGATCGATGCGATTCGCGCACGCTTCCCAGCGCTGGTTGACCTGTACGATAAGACGGCGTCGCTGCAGGACCGCACCGTCGGCACCGGGCGCGTGTCCGCCGAACTGGTGCGCCAATTCGGCGCAGGCGGCTTCGTGGGCCGTGCGTCGGGACGCGATTTCGACGCCCGCCGCTCCATCGGCTATTCCCCTTACGACGGCCTGCACTTCGACGTGCCGGTTCTGCACGAGGGCGACGTCAATGCCCGCGTCTGGATACGCATCAAAGAGGTCGAGCAGAGTCTATCTCTGATCGAGCAGCTGTTGAACTCGCTTCCAACCGGCGACATTGGCGTCGCCATCGAGCCGCACCGACGCGCGGAAGGCATCGCCATGACAGAGGCATTTCGCGGCGACGTGCTCGTGTGGCTGCGTGTTGACGCGGCGGGACGAATCGAGCGTTGCCACATGCGCGACCCGTCCTGGTTCCAGTGGCCGCTATTGGAAGCCGCGATCGAAGGCAACATCGTCGCCGACTTCCCACTGTGCAACAAATCCTTCAACTGCTCCTATTCAGGCCACGACCTATGAGCGCGTCCCCAAACACTCCCCCTCCCCTCGCGGGAGGGGGGCGGGGGGAGGGAGCAATCCACCCATGCTGAGAACCCTCCTGCAAGGCCTGCGCGCGCCAGTGACCGAGGCCGCACCGCTAGCGCCACTGGCGGTCGATCTGGACCGCGCGGCGCAGCGTCGGCTGGGACGCAGTCTGGCGATCCGCGAAGTGGACGCCGGCTCCTGCAATGGCTGCGAGTTGGAAATCCACGCGCTGAACAATGCGTATTACGACCTGGAACGCTTCGGCCTGCGCTTTGTTGCCTCACCGCGCCACGCCGATGTGCTGTTGGTCACTGGCCCGGTCACACGCAACATGCGCGAAGCACTGGCGCGTACCTGGCGCGCCACGCCGGATCCGAAGTGGGTGGTCGCCGTCGGCGACTGCGCCGCCGGTTGCGGGGTCTTTGCCGACAGTCCTGCCTGCATCGGCGCGGTCTCGAAAGTGGTGCCGGTCGATCTGGTGATTCCCGGCTGCCCGCCGACGCCGACGCAGTTGTTGCAGGGCCTGCTGGCGCTGCTCAGCGTTCGCTGAACAGCACGCCGCCCTTGGCCTTGTTGTCGCGCGAGCTTTCGAGGATCTCGACCAGGACCGCATCCGCGGTGACGCCAAAATTCTTCACCACGGCGTCGGTGATGTCCTTGATCAGCGCACGCTTCTGTTCCTTGGAGCGGCCCTCGATGGCATGGACATAGACTTCCGGCATTGCTTTCCTCCTCTTCGTCTTTTTCCATCATAGAGGCATTCCATGCTGGCAGGCGAGGCGGTGGTGGCGATCTGGAACGGCATCGCACTCGAGGCGCGTGCGCAGTTCTATGACTGGCACACCAACGAGCACATGCCGGAACGCGTCGGCATCCCGGGTTTTCGTCGCGGGCGCCGCTACATCGCAAGCGATGCCGCGACGGCTCCTGAGTTCTTTACCCTCTACGAAGCCGACACGATGCAGGTGCTGCAGGGCAGCGACTACGCCAACCGGCTGAACAACCCGACGCCGGGCACGCGCGCCACCACGGCGCAGTTCCGCGACACGGCGCGCGCTTTGTCTCGGGTCATCATCAGCCATGGCCCCGGGATGGGCGGATTACTGCTGACCATCCGCTTCGACTGCGACGAACAACACCTGCCGGCGTTGCGGGCAATGGTGCGTGCAGCGGCGCAGGCCGCGCGGGTGACCGGTGCGCATCTGTGCATGGGCGACGCCGATGCATCAGCTGTTCGCACCGCGGAGACCCGCGATCGCACGGACATCCAGCTGCCCCCCAACCACTTCATTATGGTGGAGGCGACGGACGCCGAAGCTTTGAATGACATCCTGCAGGAACGGGCAATGGCAGGCGCCGGAGCGCGCGGTCCGTTCGTGCGTGGACTCTATCGGTTGGAGTACGTGCGTAGCAAGACGGGGTTTGCCGCATGATCACGGTCCGCATCGCCGACCTGCACGTCCCGCTATTGCGACAATCGCGATGCTGCGGTGAGCTCCGGCTCATGGGGACAACGAGCCGGAGCGGAGCTGCTAACTTCTTATCGGAACCTGCCCCTGAAAGCCGCCCCAACCGCTGACGCCGCCAGAGATCTCCTCAAGAAATTTCGGAGCAATCTCTTTCGGGGAAGAGATACTAGATCGTGCAGAAGTGTTGGATTCCGCCGACAGCAATTTGGTCATGAAAATGTCTCCTGTTCCACAACACCCACTTCGGCCTGCCCGAAGCAAGCGGGAATGAAGGCACACTATCCAGTACAGAATCCCGGTTCAGTGACTGAAATCACCAACCAGAATTTTCGCCTCAGCGGCATCGACCGGGTGTCAGTCAGGAGCACGTGAATCGTCCGGTGAGCCTTCCCGCAATTACCGCCACCGCATAGACTGGACAACAGTTGCGGGAGGAACGATTGATGAGCGGGCTCCATCTCAGCCGGCGTGGGCTGGTCGTGGCCACTTTGGCGGCACCGGCCATCATTGGCGCCCGTGCGCACGCCGCCGGCGCCATCCAGATGATCAGCCATCGCTACCCCGCGCTGGAATATTTTGCCGAAAAGATGCGGACGGCGATTCCGGGTGTGACGGTCAACACCCAGCTCATGCCATTCGATAAGGCGCTGGAACTCATTACCATCGCCATGTCGTCCAAATCCGACACGCCTGACATCGTATATGCCAGCGATACCAGCTTCCAGACATTCGCTCGAAACGGGTGGCTCCGACCATTGGACGACCTGTGGGCGAAGTACCGCGAAGAATATCAGCTGGACGACTTCCCAGATGCAGTGCGCAAGACTTACACGCACGACGGCAAGCTCTACGTGATGCCCCACACCGTCAACACGATGATGTTCTTCTATAGGAAGGATCTGTTCGACGTGGCCGGCAAACAGCCACCCAAGACGATCGCCGACTACCGTGACCTGGCGAAGTCGTTCAACAGCCCGATGCGCTCGGGGAGCATAAACTGCCTCAAGCCGGTGGACGCCGCGATCAATGAGGCCCACTGGTATTTCAATGCCCTCGGCGATGGCTGGTTCGATGACGACTGGCGCCCGATCTTCAACGACGCCAAGGGGGTGCAGGCGATTGAGATGATGAAGGCGATCGCCCAGTATGCGCAGCAAGGCTTCTCCGCCGCCGCAAACGACGAGTGCATGATCGCCTATCAGCAAGACACCGGTGTGATGGGCCTTCAATGGGCCTCGCGCGCCAAGGCGATGGACGATCCGAAAAAGTCGCGAGTGGTGGGCAAGATCGAGTGGACGGCGCCGCCACAGGGGCACGGACGCAACTCTGGTGACGGCTATGGCATTTCCGCCTTCAGCAAGCAGGATCCTGACACGCTGTTTCGCATCATCGCCACCTCGGCGAGTCAGATGAGCATTCGTGGAGCCGCCTCGCTGCTGGTCCCGCCACGCAAGTCGCTGCTGGATGACGCGGAGCTGCGCCAGGCGAACCGCTTTTATCCCGCGGCGCTTGCATCATACGAAATTGGCACACCCGCCCCGGCCCTCCCGGAGTTCTACGCAGTCGGTGAATTCATCACCCGGCGCGTCCTGCAGGCAGTGACCGGCGAAATGCCGGTCAAGCAGGCGCTCGACACGGCCGCGAATGAGACC
>JBKPSV010000170.1:0-10887 GCA_046735215.1 Pseudomonadota bacterium
CGCGGGCTGGCGGGGATCAGCTTCGGCAATTTCCTGATCAAGCGTGTGGTAGAGGAGCTGTCTGCCGAATTCCGCAACCTCCGTACCTTTGCCACGTTGTCGCCGATCCCTGGCTTCCGTTCCTGGCTCGATGGGAAGTTGAGCGAGAGTGAGGCGCGTGTGCTGTCAGATGATGAGTCGGCGAGCCTGATCTCGGCGATGCCAGCACAGTCCGGCGTCGAGGCGTTAGCCGCCATCGTTGCGAAGCGTGGCTGGTGGCGGGAACCCGGGCTGCGCAAGACTGTCGAGCCGGTGCTGCTGCGGCTGTGCGCACGCTACCTGCTGATCGAAACCAACGGCAAGCGCGCGCGAGACCCGGTGGCACATTTCCATTTGTCAAATGGCGCGCGCATCGAGCGGCTGAACATGGTGGGCGATACCTCGGAGAAGGGCGCCAAGGAGAGCGCGACGCTGATGGTCAATTACCTGTATGATCCGCAGAAGATCGAGGACTGGCACGAGGACTACGCCGGCGAGGGCAAGCGCAACGCCTCCACGACCGTGCGACGGCTGGCACGCGGGTGGGCATGACAGCCTGATGCTTCGGGGCTTCGGGAGGAAACCAACGGCATGAACGATCCCAACCTGGCGACTGTCGCACCAAGGTCGGCAACGGCGGCTGACAGGATCAGGATTCTGCAGCAGCTGGAGAAGAAGCTGCTGTGGCTGTCGTCGTGGATGATCCACCAGGCCAATCATATGCGGCCAAATCGCGACGGACTTAAGGTTGGCGGTCACCAGGCGTCGTGTGCGTCCGTCATCTCAATTATGACTGCTCTGTATTTCGACATTGCTCAACCACAGGACCGCATCGCAGTGAAGCCCCATGCGGGTCCGGTATTTCATGCGATCAACTACCTGTTCGGCCGTCAGACACTGGAGAAGATGCAGGGCCTGCGACAGCTGGGCGGCGTGCAGTCGTATCCCTCGCGCGTGAAAGACGGACCGGAGGTTGATTTCTCCACCGGCTCAGTCGGCCTGGGCGTCGCGATGACAACATTCTCGGCGCTGATGGCAGACTATGTGCGGCTGCATGAACTTGGCCGCGGGGACCTGCCGGTTGGGCGTCATATCGCCATTGCCGGAGATGCGGAGCTTGACGAAGGCAACATCTACGAGGCGCTGCTGGAGGGCTGGAAGCACGACGTCCGCAATCTGTGGTGGATTGTCGACTACAATCGCCAGAGTCTTGATTCAGTGGTTCCCGATCGGCTGTTCGGCCGCATCGAGGGCCTGTTCCGTGACATGGGCTGGAACGTCGTCACCATCAAATACGGTCGCAAGCTGGAGGCTGCGTTCGCGCAGGAAGGTGGTGAAGCGCTGCGGGCGTGGATCGACGACTGCCCGAACTCGCTCTACTCGGCGCTGACCTTCCAGGGTGGCGCGTCATGGCGTCAAGCACTGTTGGCGGATCTGGGGAGGTCGAAGGCGAGGGCGATCATTGATCCGCTGTCGGATGAGGACCTTGGTGCGCTGATGACCAATCTCGGCGGCCACGACATAGAGACGGTGATCGACACGCTGCGCACAGAGACCGAAACCGACCAGCCTACCTGTTTCATTGCTTACACGATCAAAGGAATGGGCCTGCCATTCGCGGGCCACAAGGACAACCACGCGGGTCTTATGACCAAGGAACAGATGGAGGGCTTTCGTGCCTCCTTGGGCATCCGGCCGGGCAAAGAGTGGGACCCGTTCGAAGGCCTGGACGTGCCGGAAGACGAGTTGCGTCGATTTGTTGCCGCCTGTCCGTTTGCGACACCACTGACGCCGGAAGGTCGCGCGCTTGGTGCGCCCACAGTGCCGATACCTGCGGCGCTGCCGCTGGGAAGACTTGCTGGACGGCGGGTGTCCACGCAGGCCGGGTTCGGCGACATGCTTGCCGAGATCGGGCGAGGGCAGGGGGAATTGAAGGCATTGGCCCAGCACATCGTCACGACCTCCCCGGACGTGACGGTGTCGACCAGCCTGGGCCCCTGGGTGAACCGGCGCGGCATCTTCGACCGGCATACGCGCAACGACGTCTTCCGCGACGCCAAACTGGCCAGTGCGCAGCGGTGGGGGATGTCGCCGAAGGGCCAGCACGTCGAGTTGGGAATAGCCGAGCAGAATCTGTTCTTGCTGCTTGGAGCGGCAGGCCTGACGCCGGCGATGACCGGCGCGCGCCTGCTGCCGATCGGCACGGTCTATGATCCGTTCGTCAACCGCGGGCTCGATGCGCTGATCTACGCCTGCTACCAGGACGCGCGGTTCCTGCTGGTGTCGACACCCTCGGGACTGACGCTTGCTCCTGAGGGCGGCCAGCACCAATCGATCAACACGCCGCTGATAGGCATCGCCGCCGACCGGTTGGCAAGCTTCGAGCCGGCGCATGTTGACGAACTCGCGGTTTTGCTGCGCCACGCGTTCGAACATATGCAGCAGCTCGACGGCTCGGCTGTGTGGCTACGTTTGTCGACACGCCAACTGGAACAGCCGGCGCGTGCGCTGGATGCCCAGGCAGTGATCGCGGGAGCACATTGGGTCGTGCCCCCGGCACAGGGGGCGCGCATCGCGATCGGATACCAGGGACCGGTGGCGCCGGAGGCGACCGAGGCGTTTGGACAGTTGGTGAGCGAGGAGCCGGGGGCAGGGCTGTTGGCGATCACCAGTCCGGACCGCCTGCACGCCGATTGGATAGGGGCGCTGCGATCGCGGCGCACCGGACAGGTGGTGACGCCGCATGTCGAGCGGATCCTGGCGCCGCTGGCACCCGGTGCCGCGCTGGTAACGGTGCTCGACGGTCATCCCGCCACGCATGCCTGGCTGGGTTCCGTGCGCGGGCAACGCGTGGTGCCGCTTGGGCCGGATCGGTTCGGGCAGAGTGGCGATATTCCGGACCTCTACCGCGAGTATGGGATGGACAGCGATGCCATCCTGGATGCCTGCGCGCAGGCGCTGCTGACCTGGAGCGGCTGATAATATCGGTGGCCGCCGCGCGCTGGCTCATCAGATTGGATCGATTGCATCATTACGGGTTCTCTCGAGGCCACTTCGCGCCGAAGTAGCTCAATTATTCGATCCGCAATCAAGCCGCATCTGCAGTTGCGGCGTCAGGTCCCATGTCGCCAATAGAGTAGGGCCGCACTCCCTCGCAGGGCCTGCGCAACTCCGCGTTGCGTGCTGATATAGTCTACGTCTTTTGCATGACGGCTCGGGCATCGCGCAGCACCAGGGCGACTTTCCCGCCTGAGCGATGTCGCTAACCTGCGGGCCACCAGAAAAGGAGTGGACTATGCGGCGGCGGACATTGCTGAAGGCAGCGGCGGTTGGAATGACAACGGCTCTGCCGCGTTTTTCAATAGCGCAGCCAGCGAATACGCGCGTGCTGCGGTTCGTGCCGCAGGCAAACCTGACGCTGCTCGATCCGATCATCACCACAGCCGCGGTGACAGCCAACCACGCCTGGATGGTGTGGGACACGCTGTTCGGAGTGAATACTGCGCAACAGCCGAAACCACAGATGGCGGAAGGCTATACCGTCTCTGACGATGGACGGACCTACCTGATCAGGTTGCGTGACAGCCTGAAGTGGCACGACGGCGCGCCAGTCCGTGCCCAGGACTGCGCTGCGAGCCTGGCGCGCTGGGCGGCACGCGACACGTTCGGCCAAACCGCCGCCAAGGTCGTCGATACCTGGGGTGCAGCCGATGACCGCACGATCAAGATCACACTGAAGCAGCCGTTTCCCTTGCTGATCGAGGCAATCGCCAAACCTGACGCGCAGATCGCGTTCATGATGCCGGAGCGGGTGGCGAAGACCGATCCGTTCAAGGCAATCACCGAGATCGTCGGCTCCGGCCCGTACCGGTTTGTGATGGACCAATTCGTTGCCGGCAGCAGTGCGGCCTGGGCGAAGTTCGACGGCTATGTGCCGCGACAGGAGCAAGCGGAATGGACCTCCGGCGGCAAGGTTGCGCATTTTGAACGCATCGAATGGAAGATCATCCCGGACGCGGCGACGGCCTCGGCTGCGTTGCAGAACGGCGAGGTTGACTGGTACGAGCAGGTGCAGGCCGACCTCGTGCCACTGCTGAAGCGCAGCAGCGATATCACCTTCGCCGCTTCGAACCCGCAGGGCTACGTCGGGGGATTGCGGTTCAATCACCTGCACCCACCGTTCAACGATGTTCGTCTGCGCCGCGCTATCCTGATCGCGGTAAACCAGGCGGATTACATGGGTGCAATAACCGGCAACGATCCGTCGGAGTGGCGCGTCTGCAAATCGCAGTTTCCCTGCGGCACAACCTATGGCACCGAGATGAATTTGCCGGTGCAGCAGGGCGACCTGGAAGCGGCAAAGAAGATGATCAAGGAGGCCGGCTACAATGGGCAGAAGGTGGTGATCATCAACCCCACCGACTTCGCAACCATCGGGCCACTCGGCGACATCACCTATGACATGTTCCAGAAGCTCGGTATCAACACCGAACTGGTGGCGACCGACTGGGGGTCGGTCGTGCAGCGCCGTGCGAGTAAGGAGCCAGTGGAGAAGGGCGGTTGGTCGGTGTTCCACACCTGGTTCACCGGTGGCTTCATCATCAACCCGGTGGTCAGCGCGCCGTTTCGTGGGCTAGGCGCGGCCGGCTGGTTCGGCTGGTACGACAACCCGAAGATCGAGGCGATGACGCAGGAATGGCTTGACGCGAAGGATGACGAGGGAAGGAAGAAGATCGCGGCAGCGATCCAGCAGGAGAACTACCAACAGGTGCCTACGGTCACCCTGGGACAATTCCAGATACCGACGGCGTTCCGCAAGAGCCTGGTCGGCCGCGTTGAGAACAGCAGCCCGGTTTTCTGGAACATCAGAAGGGCATGAGTTCAGTCGTTTTGCTGCGCCAAAATTTCGGCAATGCGGGCGTTGGTGCCGTTGATGTCAGGCAGTCGCTCGCCCTTGGCGACACGGGCGAGCGACTGTTTTTCTGCCTCCTGCATGTCGATGGCACGCTTGGCTGACACCTGGATATCCGACGGCGGCATCACCAGCACACCGTTCTCATCCGCAAGGATCGCGTCACCGGGGGCGACTGCGACACCGCCGCAGGCGATCGGTGTGGCGAACTCGCCGTGCAGAAAAAGGCGTTTGCCGGTGACAGTCGAAAGACCACGCGCCCACACAGGCAGGCCATAGTCGCGCAATTCATCGATGTCAGTGGCCATGCCGTCGATGATGATACCGATGCAGCCTGCTTCGCGGGCCGCGAATGCCACGCCCCCGCCGCACGCGGCATGGCGCATGTCGCCTGCGCGATCGATCACCAATACATCGCCTGGCCGCAGCTGGCCGAGCGCATAATGGACGATTGTGGTATCAGGACCAAAGCACCGCACGGTGACGGCAGTGCCGGCGATGCGGTGACCGGTGAGCAGCGATCGGACGCAGGGGTCCATGAACCCCACGTGACGGAAGTGACCGATCGTTGCGGGCTCGGCCCGGCGCAGGAGCGCGACCAGCGCGGGATCGATTGGCTGCGGCACATCTTTGATGATGAACATCAGGCTGATTTCTCAACGCCCCGTAGCTCTGTCAAGCTCGCAGCGGCTCGGGGGGAGGCTCGGTTGGCGGCACTGGTATGGGGTGCGGCGGCTCCTCGATCGGCACCGGATCGTCTGGATCAGGCTCCTCTGGTGGCCGACCGGGTGGTACTGGCGGATCGGACATGGTCATTCGGCGGGCTCTTCAGCCATTGCAGGGAGCGGTGCGGCGGTAATCTGGCGCAACGCTTGTCGAGCACGTGCGAGGGCGACCGACTGCGCGTTGTCAGGCTGCAGCGCGAAAACCAGCAGGGAACGGCCGGTCACTTCGTATTCGTCGCCGGTCTGGAAGCGTGGGGTTTCGACGCGATCGGGCAGGTTGGTATCCAGCAGGCACCGCCAGGTCTGGCCGCCAACCACTTCGGGCAGCTTGAATTTCACCACGTCGTGGTAAGAATTCAGAACCAGCAGCACCGTTGCGTCCATGGACCGCCGCTTGATGCCGGTCGCCTGCGCTCGCCCATCCATCAACATGCCGAGACAGCGCGCGTTGCCGTCCTGCCACTGCTCTGGCTCCATATCGACTGCCGCCGGGCTAAGCCAGCGCACGTCCCGCACGTCGAGGTCGGCGTTGTATTCACCGGTGAGGAAGCGGGAACGGCGCAGGATAGGGAAAGCATCGCGCAACGTGATCACCCGGCGTACAAACTCGATCAGCGCGGCGCCGTCTTCCGGTATGTTCCAGTCAATCCAGCTGAGCGGGTTATCCTGAGCATAGGCATTGTTATTGCCCTGCTGGGTCCGGCTGAATTCATCGCCAGCCAGGATCATTGGCGTGCCCTGGGCCAGCAGCAATGTCGCGAGCAGGTTGCGCTTTTGGCGGTTGCGTACAGCGATGATTTCTGGGTCGTCGGTTGGTCCTTCAGCGCCGCCGTTCCAGGACAGATTATCGGAATGGCCGTCCTGATTGTTCTCGCCATTCGCCTCGTTGTGCTTGTCGTTGTATGAGACCAGGTCATTGAGTGTGAAGCCGTCATGCGCGGTGACAAAGTTTACGCTGGACCATGGCTTGCGGCCGCGCCGGCCGAAAGCATCTGCTGAGGCGGCAAGTCGCGTCGCCAGATCGGACAGCTTGCCCTCATCGCCGCGCCAGAAGGCGCGCACGGTGTCGCGGAACTTGTCGTTCCATTCCGCCCAGCCCGGCGGGAAGCCGCCAACCTGATACCCGCCCGGGCCGATATCCCACGGCTCCGCGATCATCTTAACCTGCGACAATACTGGGTCCTGCATGCAGCTTTGCAAGAAGCCGTGGTCTGAGGTGAACCCGTCGGGCTGACGCGCGAGTATGGTGCCGAGGTCGAAGCGGAAGCCATCGACGTGCATTTCGGTCACCCAGTAGCGCAGCGAGTCGGTTACCATCTGCAGCACATTGGGATTGCTCAGATTGAACGTGTTCCCTGTGCCGGTGTCGTTGATGTAATAACGTGGTTCTTCGGGCAGCAGGCGGTAGTACGACACGTTATCGATGCCGCGGAAGGACAGGGTCGGGCCGCGTTCGTTGCCTTCGGCTGTATGGTTGTAGACGACATCAAGGATCACTTCCAGGCCGGCGTCGTGCAGGCGTGCGACCATTTCCTTGAACTCGGAGAAGACAAAAGCTGGAACGGCGGAATAGCGGGGATCAGGTGCGAAGAAGCCGATCGTATTGTAGCCCCAGTAGTTCGTCAGGTGCTTTTCCAGCAGATGCCGATCGTTGACGAAGGCATGGATGGGCAGGAGTTCGATCGAGGTGACACCTAGTGAGCGAATGTAGTCGACGACCTCTTTGCGTCCCAGACCGGAGAACGTGCCGCGCAGGTTTTCCGGCACCGCAGGGTGCTGCTTGGTGAAGCCGCGGACGTGTGTCTCATAGACTATTGTGCGGTCCCACGGGACGTCAGGGCGGCGCTCACGCCCCCAGGTAAAAGAGGGATCGATCACCCGACATTTCGGCATATAGCGCGCCGTGTCGCGTCGGTCGAAACTGAGGTCGCCGTCGCGCGCACCGATGGTGTAGCCGAACAGCGCGTTGTCCCAGCGTAACGCCCCGACAAAAGCCTTGGCGTAGGGATCAAGCAGCAGCTTGTGCGGGTTGAAGCGGTGACCGCTGCGCGGATCATAAGGGCCGTGCACGCGATAGCCGTAGATGGTGCCCGGCCGCGCTTCAGGCAGATAGCCGTGCCAGACCTCGTTCGTGTATTCGGGCAACTCGATGCGTTCCAGCTCCGTGCGGCCGGCGTCGTCGAATAGGCACAGCTCCACCTTCGTTGCGTTCGCCGAGAAAAGTGCGAAATTGACGCCCAGGCCGTCCCACGTCGCGCCGCGTGGGTTCGGTGAGCCCTCGCTGACGCGCGACTTGCGGATCGCTGGCATAAGAATTCTCCCCCTGCTGTCACCTGGCAATGTGGCAGCAGAGGCCAATCACGCCAGACAACTCTTGGTCAGGTGAAACGGCCGAGCAGATAGCCGATGCCGATCGCAACCAGAGCGGAGGTGATCGGTTGATCCTTAATCACATCGCTCAATCGCGCCATCTGCTGCTCCGCCTGACCGGAAGCCTGGTTGTACAGCCCTTGCGCCTGAGTTTTCGCGTCCCCAGCGTACTCCCCCACCTTCTGCTGCGCACGACCGCCCATATCACGAACGGTGCCTCTGAACTCGCTCATTGGATGCCTCCATGAAAGAGGCGACTGTAACGAGCGACTTGCGTGCGGGTTCCCAGCAGTTCAGGTGAAATTCAGGCGGAGGCCGGGTGCTTCCCAGTCGAGCGCTCCCAGCCGCCCGGTCGCCGACAGAGTGACATACGCGGTGCGCAGGTCAGGGCCACCGAAGCAGATGTTGGTCGGAAATTCATCCGGCATGGTCACCTTTCGCACGACGTTGCCATCGGGCGCGATGACCGTGATGCAGCCGGCATGCAGTGTGGCCACAGCAACGTTGCCGCTCGCCTCAACGGCCAGGCTGTCGAAGCGCTGGAAGCCGCCGAGCCCGGCAATGATGCGGCCACCGTGTGGCGAGGGCCATCCCTGTTTCTTCACCACGCCAGGTGATTCAATGTCGAACGCCCACAGGCGGGCGGGCTCGGTGTCGGCGACATACAAGATCTTGCCGTCAGGCGACAGACCGCATCCATTCGGGCTGAGGATCGGATACGCCACTTCGACGACCTTCGAGCCATCTGGCAGTGCATAATAAAGACCACCATGATCGCGCGTGCGGGCAAAGCGTTTGCCGAGGTCGGTGAAGTAGAAGCCGCCATGGGTGTCGAACACCAGGTCGTTGGGCGCGGACAGCTTATGGCCGTTGACATGCGTGTAAAGAACGCGCGTGTCGCCTGTCTTTGGATCGATGCGCTGGATGCAGCCGCCGTCGTAGTCATCGGCGGGACCTATGGCCATCCAATGGCCAGCCGGATATTTGCCCCCACCGTTGTTGCAGCAATACAGCGCGCCGTCCGGGCCGATCGCGAGACCGTTCGGGCCGCCACCTGCATCGCCGACCTTTGAGCGCGCACCATCTGCGCCAATACGTGTGCAGCAGCGGCCAGCGATCTCGGTCAGGATAATGGCGCCGTCGGGCATGACAACGGGACCCTCGGGAAAGCCAAAATTGCCTGCCACGATACGCACGTCTGCCATGTCCCGCTCCCCCGCCGGTTGTCGGTGCAAAGTCTGACGCCTGTGGCGCTCGCGTCAACCGGCGGTCATGACGTTATTGTTTTCCTGACCTGTAAGGCCACAGCAGCGCGCCCGATCTGAGCTCCTGCGGCAGCAGCACGACCTCGATCGAGGGGTCTTTGAACTGCTCCAGATCATTGCCCTTGATGTTCTGGAATTGGGTCCAGACCACGCGTGGACTTGCCCACTCGCCATCTTTGCCGAAAGTCACGTCACCGATAATCGTCTTGAAGGTATGGGTTCGGAAATAGTCCGCCAGCTTGTCATCATCGATGCTCTGAGTGCCCTCGATCGCCTGCGCCATGAGCTGCATGCGTGCATACGCCCAGGGTGGCAGGAAGTAGCCCAACGGGTCGACTCCCTCGCTCGGTGCCTTCGCCTGATAGTGCTTGAGGAAGTCGAGCACGCCGGGGAACTGCATGGCTGGCGCCGGCAGCCAGTTCTCGCTCACCACTATACCGTTTAGCAGCGGTCCGAGCTGCGTCTTCAGCGCGGTGGTCTGCAGACCCACCATCGCACCGCCAAACAGCTTGGCCGTCAGACCGATCTCGTTTGCCGCGCGCAGGATGCCGGCCGTGTCAGGTGGATAGGAGGCAACGTAGATGACGTCGGCGTTCGCTGCTCGTACTGCGCGCACCACGGGAGAGTAATCGCTGGTGGTCGGTGGATAGGTGCTATCGTAGACGATCCGCAATCCCACCGCCTTGGCGTTGTCACGCGCGCCATCCGAGGCGTTCTTTGCGAACTCGGCGTCGGCAGCGACGATGGCGACCGTTTGCGGTTTGGGACTCTGCGCCACCGCAAGATCAAAATAACCACGCGAAAACGCGTGCTTTGGATCCGGTCCGGTTGGCAACATGGAGAAATAGCGTGGATAATGGAATTCGTTGTTCACTGCGAGGCAGAACAGGCTGACGAACAGCTTATTGTGTCCTATTGCGACCGGCATCGCCGGCGCGGTCATGTTGGTGGAGTAGCCGGAAATGATCAGATCGACACGATCGACATCGAGCAGCTTGGTGTAGATGCCGGGCACGTTCGCGGCATTGCTCTGGTTGTCGTAAAACACCAGCTTCACTGGGCGCCCCAGTAAACCGCCCTTGCCGTTGACTTCGTCGGCCCAGATCTGCGCCGCCAGTATTCCGGACTTGCCAACCGCCGCCAAACCGCCGGTCAGTGCCTCGGCGAAGCCGATGGTGATCGGCTCTGCCGCGCGGGCCGTTGCGGCAGTGGCAAGCAGCAGCGCGACCAGGGCTGCAATTGCTGGACGCATTGTTCCCCCCTTGCACGGCGTGGCACAGTCGAGCCTACCAGTTCAACCGAGGTCAGACCATGACGAATGGCAAGCACTGGGTCGGCAGCTGGACGGCGACGCCCGCTCCGGCCGAAGGCGCTGCGCTGAGCAACCAGACTCTGCGCATGAACGCGCGACTGAGCATTGGCGGCGACACGTTGCGCGTCCGATTGTCGAACGCATATGGCGTGCGCCCGCTCACGATTGGTGCCGCGCATATCGGTTTGCGTGATTCCGGTCCTACCATCGTCGCCGGTTCCGAACGGGCGCTGACCTTTGGAGGAGAGAAGTCGGCCACCATCGCAGCGGGCGCGCTGCTGCTGA
>JBKPSV010000171.1:0-10741 GCA_046735215.1 Pseudomonadota bacterium
GCTTTTCCTCTTGACTATTGGTAGGAAGTCCGCAGCCGCGGAGCGGGGCGTCGAAGACGCCGGGCTTGAGGTCGGCCATGCAGCGCCGGACCATCATGATCGCCGATTGACGCTCATGCACCTGACACTGTCAGACAGTTCCCGTGATGATGTTCCGCTACTGATCCAGGGCTTTCGCCAGATCGATGAAACTCGCCTGGGACCCGCTGACGCGATAGCCATTCCTGAGAACGGCATAGAATGTTCGGCGGCAGTTCCACCCATCTATGTTTACGATCTCCAATTGCCCCGTCGCCACTTCTGTTGCAACGCTGTGCCGCGACGCGAAACCCCAGCCAATTCCGGCCGCTACGTACCGCTTCACCGCCTCGGGGCTACTCACAGTCATGACCGTCGTGGTGTTCAGTCCACGCGCGCGCAAGAACTGTTCGATTTGCTGCCTCGTTGCTGAACCTTTCTCGCGCATGACAAATTGCTGCTTCTCGATAACGTTCATCGGTTGCACGCCGGCAGAAGAATCAGGGCCAGCAATTACCACTATCTCGTCGTGCCAACACGGGATCGCGTCGAGGTCATCGGAAATGGCATCGGTGCCGATAAAGCCGATGTCGAGCTCCGCCCGTCTGATCAAGTCGAGAACCACGGTGCTGTTATCGGAAACGATCGAGAGCGTGATCTCGGGGTGGCTCCGCCTGAAGCGGCTGGCGACCTGCGGAAGGAAGAACTCGCCAGCAGTCAGGCTTCCGCCTACCGTGAGTTTTCCGCTACGAGCAGATGACAGGTTCCGCAGCACTGACTGCAGTTCGTCAGCATGACTGAACATCCGTTCAGCGTGATCGAAAACCAGCTGGCCTGCATCGGTCAATGTCACTCCATTGTCCGCACAGTGTAACAGCGGGATCCCACAATTCTGTTCCAATTCCAGCAATCGCCCACCGATGGAGGCCGGAGAAACCCCAGATCGATCTGCGGCCTGCGGGATGCCGCCTAGCTTCACGACGGTGAAGAAGATGCGCAATTGCTGCAAATCGAGTTGCGCATGGTCCCGCAAACTCGGCCGTGCGACTTGGGTCGCTTCGGCGCCGGTCAGCTGCACTGCGAATGCCTCGACCGGCCTTGCGATATTCTTCAGCTTGAGAGCGCCAAGCTCGGCAAATTCGAGATTGAGCCTGCCAGCACATGGTCGCGCACCGCTCGAGATACGCATACGCCACCGGGCAGACACTCGGCCTCAAGTCTTGCAGCCACGTTCACCGCGTCGCCATGCAGGTCGGTGCCATCCGCTATTGCGTCACCGATGTTGATCCCTATACGAAATCGAATGGCCTGATCGGGGGCTCGATCGCAATCGTGACACGGAATCTCGGCCTGGATCTTCACGGCGCAGCACACAGCACCGTCGATGCTGTCAAACACCACGAGCAGCGAGTCGCCACCGGTTTGAACGATCTTCCCAGCGTGTTCCTCAATGGCAGGGTCGATCAACTCTCGACGGAGCCTGCGTAACCGCTCCAGCGTGCCCTGGTCATCAAGGCTGATCAGCCGCGAATACCCAGCCATATCCGCATACAGGATTGCGACAAGCTTGCGCCGGTTCGACGGAGTTGCGCCTTGTTCCGCTGAGCCCGATGCACTCCCCATGAACCCTCCTAGCGGGAGGAGCATATCAGACGCAGCTGCTCCGGCGAGAAGGCGAACTGACGCTATTGACGCCTACGCCAGAGCGCGAGGCCTATCATGCCACGTCCGGGACCACTTCCAGCTCGACGGCTGTGGCTCGCCGCAGCAGCCTCAGAGGTATCGTCTGCCCGGCGCGCTCCGCCGTCAGCATCCGGTGCATGTCGTCCACCCCAGTTATCGAGCCAACATCGAACGCCACCAACACGTCGCCTCGCTGGATCCCCGCCGCAGCCGCCGGTCCGCCCGCCGCGACATCCAGCACCAGCATTCCGGTCGCCTGCGTCAAACGGTTCAAGCGACGCAGCCGCGTGTCGATCGGCACCGTCTGTCCCGAAACACCCAGGCGCGACCGGCGCACGCGCCCGTCACGCATCAGCCGCGTCGCCACCCACACCGCGGTGTCGATGCCGATCGCGAAGCAGATGCCCTGGGCCGGGGCGATCGTCGCAGTGTTGATCCCGATCACACGCCCCGCGCCGCTCACCAATGGCCCGCCCGAGTTGCCCGGATTCAGCGGCGCATCAGTCTGAATCACGCTCTCGATCATCCGACCCGACGGCCCTCTCAGGCTGCGTCCGAGAGCGGAGACGATCCCCGCAGTCACGGTGCACTGAAATCCCAGCGGATTGCCGATCGCGACCAACAGCTGCCCCACTCGGAGATTTGCCGACGACCCCAACTCAGCATGCGGCAGCCCGCTGCCGGACAGCCGCAGCACGGCAGTGTCGGTGTCTGCGTCCCCACCGACCAACGCGGCATCGGCCATTTCGCCGTCGGTGAACAAGGCACGCAGCTTCGCGGCGCCGGCTACCACATGCGCGTTGGTCAATGCATATCCGTCAGGCGTGAAGATCACTGCCGACCCTTGCCCTTTGGGTTTGCCATCCGGCGCAAATGCGATGACGTGCGCCACCGCGGGGCCGACACGCTCGAAGGCGTGCACGATCTGCTCTGAATACGGGTCGAGTTCTTCGACCGGCGGAACCCCGGCGGTGATGTCAAGCGGCATGGCAATGTCCTCTGGCGGCCCCAAATGGGAACGGCGTTGCGACACGACATCCCGGCCACCAGGCTGGGTTCTCACCGGTCACCTGGCTGATGCCGCCGTTGCCGCACGTAGTCCAGAGTGCCGACACCGGCACCGGAGTTGAAGCATGACCATCGAAACCCTCGAACATCTGTCCGAAGCTCTCGCCGACCGGGTGCAGGCGGCCTCACGGTTCGTCGTCGCCATCCGCACCGGCCGCCGCGATCGCAGCGGCATTCTCTGGCGCGCCGATGTCGTGGTGACCTCGGAGCAGGTATTGCCGCGCAGCACCGATTTCCGTCTCGTTTACAACGGCAAAGAGCTTGCGGCGCGACTTGCCGGTCGTGATCCCGGCACCAACGTCGCGGTTCTTCGGCTGGCCGAGGGCATATGCGATCCCGCTTTGCCCGCCGCTGCCGTTTCGCCTCGCGCCGGCTCGCTTGCGCTGATTGTCGGCGCCGAATTCCGGGCCGGGCCTACCGGCCGGCTTGGGATGCTGCAGGCCGCTGGTCCCGAATGGCACAGCGAGGCCGGCGGCCGGATCGAGGCGTTGCTGCGACTGGACGCCCGTCTTGGCGCCGATGAAGGCGGGCCAGTGTTGACGATGAGCAACCGATTGATCGGCATGTCCACTTCCGGCCCGCGCCGCACCGCGCTGGCGATCCCTGTCGAAACCATTGAGCGCGTACTGGAGCCGCTGCTTGCCGATGGCCGCGTCGCCCGTGGCTGGCTGGGCGTCGGCCTGCAGCATGTGCTGGTGCCCGAGCGCTTCCGCGAGGCAGCAGGGCGTGACGCCGGCATGATGGTGATCGCGATGGCCGCGGGCTGCCCAGCCGAGCAGGCCGGCGTGCTACCGGGCGATATTGTCCTGGAGGTTGACGGCCACCGGACCGGCCGAACCCGGGGCTTGGCCAACGCGCTGGCCCCCGAGCGGATCGGCCAGCCAGTCACGCTGAAGGTGCTGCGGGCGGGCGCGGTCCGCCTCGTCACGGTGACCATCGGTACTCGCCCCGTCAGGCATGAGTGAGCAACTGCGCATCCTGCTGCAGGCAGAGGATCCCGTGCGCCGGCAGGGGCTGGCTTCCATGCTTCAGGCGGCAGGCCACGTGCTAGTGCAGGACGCACCCGACGTCGTGCTTTGCGACCTGGACCGCGACACAGTCGTTCCCGGCGAGGTTGAGGCGCCGGTCGTCGCGCTCACCGACCGTCCACTTCGAGGAGAGCAGCCGGCAGGCGTCCTACGACGCCAGGTCGGCGCGTCACAGCTCGATGCGGCGTTGCATGCCGCCGCCGTTGGTCTGCTGGTACGCGCCCCGCGTGAAGCCGCGCGCGACGGCTTTCGCCCTGCCATGGAAGAGATGCCCCCGCTGCTCACGCCGCGCGAGGCAGAGGTGCTCACCCTGGTCGGTCAGGGCATGAGCAACAAGGCCGTCGCTCGGGCCCTCGGCATCTCTGTACATACGGTCAAGTTTCACCTCGAAGCGTTGTTCGCCAAGCTGGATGCGGCCAGCCGCGCCGAGGCGGTTGCCAAGGGCCTGCGCGACGGCATCATCGAGCTCTAGCCTTGGATCACTCCGGCTCGATGCGGATGAGCGTCGGCGCCTCGAGCACCGCGCTCAGCGCCGCAATGCGGCTAAGCGCCTCCCGCATCGCCGCCTCCTGCGTCTCGTGCGTGACCAGCACCACGGGCACCGCCTCGCCCGGCGCGCGGCCGCGCTGCAGCATCGATTCCAGCGAAATGCCGTGATCGCGCAGCACCGCGGTGACATCGGCAATCACGCCAGGTCGGTCCACCACCATAAGCCGCAAATAATAGGCGCCGATGTGCTCGCTCATCGGCACCGAGGGCGCGTTTGATAGTTCCGCTGATCCCACGCCCCACACCGGGGTCAGGCGGTCGCGCGCGATGTCGATCAGGTCGGCCACCACCGCGGATGCGGTCGGCCCTGCGCCGGCTCCGCGCCCTTCCAACATGACGCGACCCACGAAATCGCCCTCTGCCACCACCGCATTGAACACACCATCCACCCGCGCGATTGGCGCGGAGGCCGGCACCATGCAGGGATGCACCCGCGCTTCGATGCCGCTGTCCGATCGACGCGCAATTCCCAGCAGCTTGATCCGATACCCAAGTTCGTTGGCGAATGCGATGTCGAGCGCCGAGACATTGCGGATACCCTCGACATGCACGGCATCGAACGCGACCGGCCGCCCGAATGCCAGAGCGGCAAGGATCGCCAGCTTGTGCGCGGCATCCACGCCATCGATGTCGAACGAGGGATCGGCTTCCGCGTAGCCCAGCTTCTGCGCATCGGCCAGCACTTCTGCGAATTCTCGACCGCGCTCGCGCATCTGCGTCAGGATATAGTTGCAGGTGCCGTTCAGGATGCCGGCGATGCGCAGGACGCGATTGGCGGCGAGCCCCTCACGCAACGCCTTGATGACCGGGATGCCGCCCGCCACGGCCGCCTCGAACGCCAGTGGCACCCGGCGCTCCTCCGCCGCATGTGCAAGTGCCGCACCATGCACCGCCAGCATTGCCTTGTTCGCTGTCACCACAGGCTTGCCGGCCCCCAGCGCCGCCTGCACCAGAGCGCGCGCCGGTCCGTCCGACCCACCGATCAACTCCACCACCACGTCCACGGCCGGATCAGTCGCCAGTGCAACGGGATCCTCGTACCAACGCAGTCCGGACAACGACACGCCGCGATCGCGCGTGCGGTCGCGCGCCGACACCGCGGTGACCGCGATCGGGCGCCCGGCGTGAGCCGCGACCACATCGGCATTGTCGCGCAGCAGCTTCAGCACACCGCCGCCCACGGTACCAAGACCTGCGACGGCAACGGAGAGAGGATGGGTCATGGGGACGCATTTACCGCCCGCAGTGGGAAGGAAAGTCAAGCCGCTGCTCACGCAGATGCGATATTGTTTGTGATTGAGTCGGGCAAACCAGTCAGCTTGTGAGAGAGCAGCCGTAATGGCTGAGTCTGGATGCGGCATCCGCCCTGTTGGCCAAATGCTTCAGAGTGAGCTGCGAGTTTGAACCCCAAGAGTTGGAAACGTTGCGTGAGTGCTACGGGCTGCTCCATACCCAGGAACGCACCTCCAAGTTTTGAATGCTTGTCGGCTCATCGACCTGTGGAGGCGGCGTGTAGTTGTGCCCAATCGTAAACGCGAGAGTGACGCACTCTGGCTCTACACGAACCTCCTTGGCGACCCCCTTTGGCATCGGGATCCTCGACCGGATGCAAAATGACACCAGCAGCGCCCCGAGCAGCTTTGCGTCAATCATCACTGATTTGGCAGCTGGGCCCGAACCATAGATGACAGACGCTTTGCCCTCAGAAGGTATCAGGCGGACCCATTTAGGCGGAATTGGCGGCAATCCAAACGCCGCCGCACTACGGAGAGAGCAGGTAATCGCTGACAGTATACCTTCTTCATGGAATGTAAGCTGTCGAACTTCCCGAATTGCGGGACTTGCTGGTGGCATTATGAGGTTCCGCTTATTGTGCCGCCTACACAAGAACCATTAGAAGTGTCCCTGCATCGCGGCGGCGGCGGCATCAGGACCGCGCAAGATTTCGATGAGCCGTATGCGGCTTACCCGTACTGCGGGATTGTCATTGTCGCGGGGGTGTAAGGCATGCGCTGCACCTCGCAACTGTCGGTCATAAAATTCGGTGCCCCCGAACTTTTTGGCCACAGTCTCGAACCTCCGCAAAGTCCGCGCAGTATTTTCAAAGGCCTCGACAGCTTCATCATCCGCTTTTGCGATGTCCGCACAGGGCTCTATCAACTGGCTGGCAACTTCTGCCACGAAGCTTTCTCGGCAGATGTTATCGACCGATTGACGTACTTGCTCAATCCGCTTCTGGCGGCCTGGTTTGTTCGGCGAAGACTCGACCAGGTCCTCCAGTAGAAGTGCGGCACGCCGCACCTCATCTACAGCGGTCGTAAGACCACTTGTGTAAGCCGATGACTGCTCCACTTTTGAGAGGACAAATTCCACCGCGCTATTGCTGATCGAGGAGTTGCTGTGCGCGTTGGCGAACTCATCCGCAACCTTGACGAAAAGTTTGGCGCGCGGCAGCCAGCCCAGCCCCATCACCATGAACATCGCCACAACGTGAGCGCCCGCTGGTGCAATAGTCTGCAGCATTCCAAGTATTTGCTCTGGCTCCGGGTCAGTGCCTTTGCTTGCGTTGGCCGCAAGTTCCATCAGCGGGGCTGCCAGCATAAACAGTGCCTGAAGGGCAGGGCACAGTGCGGTATAATCTTGATTTCTCAACCCAGTGTCGGTGCTCCATTGCGGCGGTGGCTTTGAACCCGCGAGCGCATTGGCTGCACGTGGCCAAAGCGTCCGCCCAAGTGCCAGAATGGAGTCCAGATCGTCATCGGTGAGATCTGGTGAGAAGTTAGAGTCTGCATCGTTGAGTTCGGTCTGAATGTTGCGTGCGAGGGGCGAGATCGCTGTACGGGGAATAGCCGGAGCATTCGGCTTCCACTCTTGGGAATCCACTATCAATGGGTTGAATGGAGTAAAAAGCAATCTGGCAAAGGTCAGCTTCCGCTTGAGCCTCAACTTGGCGAGACGCCCTCTAAGTGGTGCAATCAAGGCATCAGCGTCACCTCGCACCTCGAGACGATCAACCAACTGCAAAACGAGATGGATTTTGCTATCCTCTGCGCCCGCGAGCTGACTTCGCAGCTGTCGTAACTCTGGGCCACGCATCTTCGCCCCGCTCCGCTCAAGCGCCATATCCATCACCTTCCACGGAAACCATCATAGCGATCTCTCAAGAAGGCATTCATTCCGTGCTATCAAGTCGGTGACCGTCACACCGGTCCGCCAATCTTCCAATTGGCGAACCACAGTCCTTCTGTATTGTGGCACGTCTATCAAATGACCCACTCGGTAGCTTGACCACATCTCTGCTTCCCGGGGTATTATCGGTACTAAAGCGGCCATTTCGCTGACTGCATCCTCCGCGCTGGTCGCGGCAGACCACAGGGCGCATATGCGGCTCCAGCCATCCAGAAGCCAGTCTGGTCGAGCCATCAATTGCATCGTTGGTGCAGGACTGTTGAACCAATCCTTCAAGAGCGTCCTGATATCGTCCACAAGTTCTCGGGCGTCTGCCAGAGAAGCTGTTACCAGCGTGATAGTCAGGTCGGCAGAAGCTGCAATAAGCTGGGCTTCGGAAGCTTTGGTGTCTGGGGCAGTTTCGGAAAACTTCGTCACATCTCGCCTGAGGGATGTGAGGTCCTCTAGTTCCCGCGGAATTCGCGCGGCGTTGCGAACGCCGATCCCCTGAAAGACGGTCGCCAGCTGCTCCAGGGCAGCCGCCACGCCATCTTGTGTGCATCCCAACTTTGCGGCGACTCGTGCGACCGCACGCCTGCCGCGATGTTCCAGCTCGATCGGTTGGGCTTTTTGGACGGGGATTGGCTCTTCCCCCCTCGGCTCGGTTTGTAATACCAAATTGATAAGCAGGTCGAAGTTCGCCTGTATCTTGGCTAGTTCGTCATTCTCCTGCGCCTGTCGTGCTGCTGCCACGGCGCCACGGCCGGCTAACCCTTCAGCCGCAACTTCCCGCGCCACATGTCGAATGGTGTCGGGTGTCACTCCGCGAAGTTTGGCGATGCCGTCCGCCAGGCGGCGATCGTTAATGGTCAGCGTACAAAAGTCGTGAATACCTTCCAGCGGCAGGATGTATACCCCGCGACCACCGGAGGGATTCGGAATTATCAACTCGAGCGGCCGACGTTCACCGGGACGCGCGCGTGCCCCGTTTAGCTGCGGGGTGGTGAACGGAACCGCAACTCCACGTTCAAGGAATGTCGCCGGCAGGAACGACTCGACCGGCTTTATCATCGGAGCAAGCGTGATTGGGGTCGTTCCGCTCATGTGCCGTCACGTGGACTAGGACAGCACTAAGTGCCACAAATAGATCAATCATTCCCTACTTTGGTATGATATGTCTGCGCACGGGCTGGCAATCGAACAACCGTAGAGCGGTCGCAGAGCGGCCATATTCCTGCGCGCCGTGCGCGAAGGAGCGCTTACTCGAGGCTGCGGCTCATCCTTCCGCAGCCTCCGCCACCGCTGCCTCATTGCTTCCCGCCTGCAGGAACGCGCGGATATTCCGCCCTGCCTGCCGCAGCCGATGCGTGTTTTCCACGAGCGCGATCCGCACGAACCCCTCGCCATGCTCGCCGAACCCCAGCCCCGGCGATACGGCCACTTTGGCTCGAGCCAGCAGGAGCTTGGAGAATTCGACGCTGCCTAACCCGGCGAAGCGCGGGGGGATCGGTGCCCACACGAACATCGATCCATCGGGGCTTGGCACCTCCCACCCCGCCGCGGCAAGCCCGCGGACCAGCACGTCGCGTCGCTCCCGATACAGCGCACGCACTTGCTCCACGCAGTCCTGCGGCCCGTTCAATGCCGCGACCGCCGCGACCTGGATCGGCGTGAAAGCCCCGTAGTCCAGATAGGACTTCATCCGTGTCAGTGCGTTGATCAGCCGCGGATTGCCGGCGGCGAACCCCATCCGCCAGCCCGGCATCGAATAGGTCTTCGACAGGCTGGTGAACTCGACCGCGATCTCCTTGGCACCCGGCACCTGCAGCAGCGACGGCGGTACCCGTCCATCAAAGTAGATTTCCGCATAGGCAAGATCCGACATGATCCAGATCTCATGCCGTCGGGCGAATGCGACGATCTCCCGGTAGAAATCCAGGTCCGCGAGATACGCCGTAGGATTGGAGGGAAAGTTCACGATCAGCGCCGTCGGCTTCGGCACCGAGTGGCGCACCGCACGATCGAGTGCCCGCAGCATCTCCTCGTCGGGTGTCGCCGGCACAGACCGCACCGCAGCACCTGCAATAATGAAGCCGAACTGATGGATCGGATAGGATGGGTTTGGCACCAGGATCGTATCGCCCGGTGAGGTGATCGCCGAGGCCAGGTTGGCCAGCCCTTCCTTGGAGCCTAGCGTCGCAATCACCTCGGTCTCGGGGTTCAGCCCCACGTCGAACCGGCGCTGGTAATAGGCTGCCAGCGCCCGCCGTAAGCCGGGAATACCCTTGCTTACTGAATAACGATGCGTCCGAGGGTCCTGCACCGCCTCGACCAGCTTGGCGACGATGTGCGGCGGCGTCGGGCTGTCGGGGTTCCCCATGCCAAGATCAATGATGTCCTCGCCGGCTCCGCGCGCCTTCGCCTTCGCCGTGTTGACCTCGGCGAACACGTACGGCGGCAGACGGCGGATACGATGGAATTCACCGGACGGTTCGGAACCCATGTGAGACCTCGGAGGAAACCAGCTACTGTATCAAACGGGCTGTGCCACCACGACCGATCGCTGCGGCATCCACCTGCACGGCACCGGCCGGCACTCCGGCCGAAGCAAGTGCGGCCGCCATGGCCTTCGCTCGCGACAGACCAAGCGCCAAAGCGGCCGATTGCGCGTCCGGATCATCCGAGACTGCATCGCCATAGCCGGTGACCGCGATGACGCCACCGCCGCGCCGCGCCGCCAGCTGTTTCAGCGTATCAGCAGCGGCTGACGGCAAGTCGGCGGACCCGTTCACGAACGTCACGTTGACCGCGCCAGCGGAACTGCCCGCCGGGGCCGGCGGAGGTGTCGTGGCTGTGGCTGGGGTCGCCACCGGGGCGGGCGGCGGTGTGACGGGGGGCATTGTCGCAGGCGCCGACGAAGACGGGCCGACGGGAATGCCCGCCAGATTGGGCGGCGGCGGAGGCGCCGCGGGAAGGGCTGGCGGCGCGGCTGCCGCGACGGCAGGTGGCTGGGCGGTGGCACCGGGCGGCGCAAGTGGGATGCTCTGGACATTTCCAACTGGCGCCTTGGCTGGCGGTGGTGCGGTCGCGCCAGCGGCTGTCGCCTGGCTTGGCTGGCTTTGCACGGGCGGCACAGCCGGTGCCGGCGGTGTCTCGGCCGCCGGCATGGTCGCACTTGCCGGCTGGCTGCTGGCTGGCGGCGGGGGCCCCGGTGGTGGCACCGAGCC
>JBKPSV010000172.1:0-4543 GCA_046735215.1 Pseudomonadota bacterium
CGCCAGGCGCGTCCTGTTTGGCACAATCAATGTGCGAACCGCGCGCCGAACGGTCACCATCGGCCGCAGCGTGGGCACGCAGGAAGAGGTAGGTTGAGGATACGCACGAAAATCACCCACAAGCTGAATTACCGGGGCTGCTGCTTGCAGGGTGTGCGAAGGGCGATGAATCTGCTCAGGCTATCTCGAACGGGAGCGGTTGCGGGTCGAGCGGTGGCGGCATGTCGCCCATGTCGAGAGCGTATTGGCCGAAGCGCAAAATGTGGCCGCGGATGTAGGGGCTGGCGCAGGCAACCAGGTCGGGCGTGACTGCGTATCCGTCCGCAGCCATGCCCGACAAGACCGTGGTCATATCGGCGACATTGGACAGCATGATCGTGTTGGCGACGAGGCTGGCGTATTTGAGTTGCTTCTCCTGCTCGACGGGATCGCCGCTCTTGATCACCGGGCCACCGAACGAAACCCAATCGAGGAACTCGTTGTAGGTTTCGATCTTGGTGGTTTCGGCGCGGATGACGCGGCGAACTTCGGTGTTGGAGATGTAGCGCAACAGGAACAGCGTGCGCTCGACCCGGCCGAGTTCGCGGAAAGCGCGATAGAGCAGGCTACGCCGATTGTATGTGCTGAGCTTGCGTAACAGCATCGACGGCATGACTCGCCCGGCCTGGATCGACAGCACGACCTGGATCATGTCCCGCGCGTGTGTGGCGATCAGATCCCAATCGACGTCTCCGGTGAACAGCGCGTCGATATGCTCATAGCGGAACGATTTGGCTGGGCGATAGAAGGTAACGTCGCTGATGCCGCGCATGCGCGGCATCAGCTTGATACCGAGAAGGCGACACAAGCCGAAGACTGGCTCATTTTGACCTTGAGTGTCTGCGTGCAGCGTGTCGGGCTGGATTTCGGACCGGTTCTTCAGCAGCCCGTCCAGGATGTGGACGGCCTCCCAGACGCCGCACGGGATAAAGCTGGTGAACAGGGCGATATAGCTGTCGGCGATGTGGTGGTAGGCGATGCCGCCATAGGCGCCGTAGCGAATATGCTGGGATCCCAGGAGATTGTTCTCGCGCAGCTTCACATGCGTGCCGTCGGCGATGGCGGCGCAGCCGCTGCCCCAATGCCGGGGCAGAGAGAAACGAGCGTACTGGTCGATGACGTCGACCATTGCGGCCTCCAGCTTGTCGGCGTTGATGTGCTGCGCGTTGATCCGGCGCAGCGCCTGCGCCGACGCCACTTCGGGAGCGTGCCGGGCGGTCTGGCCCGGGCCGAGATTACAGCCGTAGCCAAACACGGTGAACAGGTAGCGCTGTACGGCCTGTACTAATTTTGGATCGGACCCGGAAGGTGGCCCGAAGTGGCGGGTGTAGCGTGACCAGTGTTCGGCATGCTTGAGGATGTCGAGGAGGTGGCGCTCCGGCATGCGGACACGGATTTCGTGTTCAAACTCAGCCAGCCCGACGGGCTGCTCCGTCGTCGCCAATTGCTTCAGGTGCGGTGTTCCGTCGGCATCGATGCTCAACTCGGAGTTGGCCGCGAACCCGGCATCGACCGCGGCGGCCAGCGTCGTCAGTTCGGCTTTCAGCGCGGCGGCAAAATCCTCGCCCCGTTCGGCAATACCGAGAGTGGTGCAGTAGGCCGGCAGCCGTGCCTCGCATTCTACCCAAGGCAGAAGCTGCGCGCGATAGTCGGCGAAGGTTTCTGCTCCGATGACATAGAGGTCGCCGGTTTGCAAGGCGTCGGCCAGGTAGACGAACACGCAGACCTCGAGCGTGCGTCGGTCAAACGTGCCGGATTTTAACCGTCGCTTGGCGACAAAGCTTTGCCAACGTTGGGATGCGAAGCCGAGGTCGACGTCTTCCAGCACCTCGTCCCGGCGTGCATGACGATGCTTGCTCACCACTCCCAGCGCGTCCAGCAGGCTGCGATCTTGAGTCGCTGTTCGGACGTCCACCAAGTCAAGCAGTCGGAACAGCAGCACACGATGCTTGGCATGGATCGGCCAGAGCAGAGGCAGGTCGTTGCCGCGGTGCCAAGCGGACACTGTTTCGCACTGCCCTGCCAAGGCCGCGACACCGCCCTGCTCCGACAGGAGCTTCCTGACCTGGCACCCGAACGCGGCATCGGTGTCTTGCGCCTGCTCGGTTTCCAGGATCTGGCCGAAGATGCCGATTAGAGTTTCCTCGATGCCCCGGTGCTGGTCGTGCAGAGCATCGAGCCGTTCCTTGGCCGCGGCTTGTGTCCGCCGGATGCGGCGCAGCATCATCTCGATCAGTTCATCGCGGCAGCGCATGCGCGACTGGCGCAGGAGGGCCAGCAACAGCGTGTGCCGTCTTCCCGCCTGGGCAATGTCCAGTAGGTCACTCACCTCCATCGCCGCGGCCTCGGCGGCGAACTGACGCAGCTTGGTATGAGCGATGCCTTCCAGTGGCGGGTCGGGATCGATCAATCCTTGCAACCACTCCATCCGTTCCACCCAGAGCCTAATCGTCTTGGGCGTCGCGGGGCCTGGCGCTTGCTTAAGGCGGTTGAACGCGGTGGTCAGGCTGTTGGGCGGCTTGATCAGCAGCGCGTCCAGCGCCGCTGCGGTGTCGTGTGCAAGGCTTTCCGCCACCCGGCTGAAGATCCGCCCATGGATGTCAGCACGAAGCCGGCTCACCAACCGGTCCAAGGTGCTGAATCCAGGCAGATCGATGGCCGCGGAGCCCAATGCCTCGATTGCCCGGTTTATAAGATCGGCGGGATCACTCATGGTTTCGGCTGCATCAAGGACGATGCCGCTCAGCAGGCGTTCGGCCATTTCGTCATAGGGCGTAACGCCAAGGTGGGTCCGAACCGCGGCATGGTAGCGATAGAGCTTGCTCGACCAACGAACTTCGGCAGTCAGCGGGTGTGGCGCAGTCAGGCCCAGCCGCGCCGCGACATGCGCAACGATGCTGGCATGAACCTCGCCGGGCACGGGAAAGTATCCGAAATCCTGACGAGCCTTCAGCAGCACTGCCAACAGCAGACGGCCGACGTCGCCTCGCGCATTCGCACGCACGAATGTCAGGTCGGGCTCGGTCAGATCGTATCGGGCGCCGAGTTCTTCGCGGCTCAGCCGCACACTCGGACGCGGATAGGCGGTACGGTCAATCGCTGTCATAAAGTGTCCAGAAAAGGGTCCGCCGTGGCGATCCAACGGAGCGTTTGTTTTGAAGGGGATAGGAGGTAGCGATTCGGTGTCCGCAAAGGAACACCTTTCTGGACGGAAGCGCCGGCGATTGACGGATCGGGACGGGACCCGGACCGCCCTCTATCTGCGAGTCTCAACCGCCGACCAAAAGCCAGACCTACAGTATGACGGTCTTCGTACCTACGCCGCGCAGGCTGGTCTCGATGTCGTTCAGGATTACTGCGATGTCGGCGTGTCAGGCCGTCGGGAGGGTCGCCCTCACCTCAGCGCCTTGATGGCGGCGGCCAGAAACCGCGAGATCGACTGCGTGCTGGTCTGGAAATTCGATCGCTTTGCGCGCAGCACGCGCCATCTGCTGGCTGCGCTGGAAGAATTCAACCATCTCGGCGTGCGCTTCGTTAGCGTCCAGGATCAAGTAGATACCGACAGCCCGATGGGTCGAGCAATGTTCACTATCATCGGCGCCATGGCCGAACTGGAGTCCTCGCTCATCAGCGAACGCGTGACCGCCGGCATGAGGGCCGCCGAAACCCGGGGAAAACACTTGGGCCGGCCCGTCACCCAACAGCGCATCGTCCGTGAGATCGAGACACTTGCCACCTCCACGAACCTCAGCATTCGCCAGATTCAAAGCAAAATCGCCGGTCGAGCAAGCCGTGGACTGGTCGGAGAGATCACCAAGCGCGCCCGCGAGCAACTTGCCCCGGTTGCATTACCAACCTCATTGGAACAAACGACCCGCCATGAACAACCCGACGATTCAGCATCCGCTGAGCGATGACGAACTCAACCGGCTGGGCGAATTTCTCGATGAAATCGGGGCACCGGCCATGAACATGGAATCGCTTGATGGCTATTTCGCAGCGTTGATCTGTGGTCCGGACATGGTGCTGCCCAGTGAGTATCTACCTGGGATCTGGGGCGAGGATTTCTGTTTCGACAGCGACAATCAAGCCACGGACATCCTGGGCCTCCTCATGCGTCACTGGGGCACGATTTCGTCCGAGTTGTTCCGGACTCTGAAAGAGCCTCACGTCTATATGCCCGTGCTGCTCGAAGATGATGAAGGCCTTGCACAAGGCAACGACTGGGCACGAGGCTTTATGCGTGGCGTTCAAACACGCCCGGCGAGTTGGCGCGAGTTGATCGTCAGCGATGAACATAGCGGCCCTTTGCTACCGATCATGTTGCTGGCTCACGAGCACGACCCCGATCCGGCGAAGCGTCCCAAGCCACTCTCGCCCGACAAGCGCGAAGAAGTGCTGCAGATGATGATCGCGGGCCTCGGCAAGATTTACCGCTACTTCGAGCCGCATCGGCGATCGCGCGCGAGTGCTTCATGGCCTGCACCTCTGCGCCGAGAAGGAC
>JBKPSV010000173.1:0-14247 GCA_046735215.1 Pseudomonadota bacterium
GAGGCGTTGCCATGCTCAACGAGGTGGTAACCCATCAGGCCAGGATCATTGCTTACATCGATGACTTCAAGCTGATGCTTGTCCTCGCGATTATCGTCGTGCCGCTGTTGCTGCTGGTACGCACCTCTCGCAGTCAATAGCGCGTGGGTAGAGGGGTGGCGATCGGCGTGCTAGCATGGTCCATGTCGTATCCGGCAGTGTGAAAGGAACCGGCGTGGCCAACCGCATCAACCGGGCGATCGAGCTGCTGTCGCAGGACCAGGCAATTTATTACGACGGCCCGCACAGTGGCCATGTGCTGACCCAGGCACAAGGGCGCGGAGATGCCAGCACGTGGGCCGACTACATGAATGTCGGTATGGAACACGGTTGCTTCGATATGAACGGGCTCGCCGAGTACATGCTTGGCATGGTCGCCGGCGGGCCAACGCGTTCCGGCCACCGTACCCCGACGGTCATCGTCGAGGCACCGGTCAACGGTACGGACGAGTCGAACGTTCGCTTCAATGCATGGCAATTTCGCCAGATCCTTGGTCGCGGTGTGCACGGCATCCTGCTTTGCCAGGCTGAGACGGAAGATGCCGTGCGTGCTTTCGTCGAGTCGTGTCGCTATCCGCACCACGCGCCCGGTGTCGATCCAGCAATTCCATCCCCGGTGCAGCGCATGCGCGGTGCTACCAGGCCGACGCGCGGCAATGCTGGCAAGCTCGGTATCGGCACCCGTGGCCGCGGTTCGGAGTCCACCGCCGCGGTGATCTGGGGCCTGCCACAACAGGAATATATGCAACGCTGCGATCCATGGCCGCTGAATCCCGAAGGCGAGCTTCTGTTGGGTGTCAAACTCGAGAGTCCCGAGGGCATCGCGAACTGCGAGGCGATCTGTGCCGTTCCTGGTCTCGGCTTCGCCGAAATGGGACCGGGTGATCTGGGACTGTCGCTTGGCTACACGACGCTGCAGCGTGATCCCTATCCGCCGGAAATGGCCGAGGCAAGGGAGCGCGTGCTCGCCGCGTGCCGGCGGAACAAGATCGCATTTCTGGAGGGTTGCTCGCCGGAGAACATCGTGCACCGGCTGGACGAAGGCGTGCGTGTTATCGCCGGGCACAATCCGGAGACCGCGCGCATCGGGCGCGCGCACCAGAAGCGCTCGCTGCCGGCGTAGCACGTGCCTGACACCGATATCCTCGACACCATCGATGCGTTCCTGACGCGCGATGTTGCGCCGCATGTGCATCGGCTGGAGCACGACGATATCTACCCCGACGCCATCGTCGAGCGAATGCGCGATCTTGGCCTGTTCGGCGCGACGATCTCGGCGTCACAGGGCGGCCTCGGGCTGCCTTGCGTCACCTACGCCCATATCGTCGAGCGCATCGCACGCGTGTGGATGTCGCTGACCGGCATTTTCAATTCGCATCTCATCATGTCGGCGATCGTGCAACGCAATGGCACCGAGGAGCAGAAGCGTGCATTCCTGCCTCGGTTCGCCTCTGGCGAACTGCGCGGCGGTCTTGCGCTTACTGAACCCGACTGTGGCACCGACCTGCAGGCGATTCGCGTGACGGCTCGGCGTGATGGCGATTCCTACGTGGTGAACGGCACCAAGACCTGGATCAGCAACGGCATTCATGGATCATGCTTCGCGCTGCTGGTGAAGACCGATGCGAACGCGGAGCCTCGGCACCGCGGCATGAGCATGCTGCTGGCAGAAAAAGGGCCTGGTTTCACTGTCAGCCGGAAACTCGAGAAGCTGGGCTATAAGGGCATCGACAGCGCGGAGCTGGTGTTCGACGACTACCGCGTCCCTGCCGACCGGCTGATCGGCGGTATCGAAGGACGCGGTCTGCAGCACGCGCTGTCGGGGTTGGAGCTTGGCCGCATCAACGTTGCCTCGCGTGGCGTCGGTGTTGCACAGGCGGCGCTGGATGAGTCAGTTCGCTACGCCCAGCTTCGCAAGACGTTCGGTGTGCCGATCGCGCAGCATCAGGCCATCCAACTGAAGCTTGCTGATATGGCGACGCGCACCGAGGCAGCACGCCTGCTTGTCCATCGCGCGGCCGAACTATACGACCGCGGCGATCGCTGCGACATGGAAGCTGGTATGGCCAAGCTGTTCGCCACCGAGGCGGCGCTGGAAAACGCCACCGAGGCGATGCGGGTGCACGGCGGCTACGGCTATTCCACCGAATTTCCGATCGAGCGGCTGTATCGCGACGCTCCCCTGCTGGTGATCGGCGAAGGCACCAACGAGCTGCAACGCATTATCATCGCCCGCCAGCTCGTCGCACGAAATCCGGTCTGACGCCCGTCATTCCTCGCGCAAGCGGGATGACGTCAAAGCCGTTGTGTCGCATGCTGCGTCAGCCAGCCCATGTCGGAATCCGGTTCGCAGTCCGTCGTCTTCAGATACGGCTTGATGTCGATCAGCGGCGTGCCGTCGACGCAATCGAGATACCGCACCTTCAGCGTGCCCGGTGCAGCGAAGCCATCGAAAGCCACCACAGATACTCCGATCGGATTGGGCCGGCGCGGTCCGCGCGTGGCAAACACCCCACGCGGTTCCGTATCGAATGGCGGTGTGAACACCAGCTCTGGCTCTCGCACCTGATCCATCCAGTACAGCAGAATGAGGTGGGAAAAACCCTCCAGACTGCGCAGCCCTTCAACGAACGTCGGTAACACCGTCGCCGTGCAAACCGGTGCCGGATCATGTTGCCGCCCATTGCGAGGACAATCAGCGACACTGCGCCACGGCGTGTGCAGCGTGCCGATCGGGCGGACGACGAACTCGCCCATCAGGCTGAGTTCACCACCTGCTTCATCACCGACAGTGCTTCGTCGACTTGAGCCGCAGTCACGTCGAGATGCAGGCAGGCGCGGCCGCGATATTTGCCGGATGTGGAGACCAGCACGCCTTCGTGCCGCAGCTTGCCGGCGAACGCATCGGCGGTCATGCCAGTGCCCTCAGTGTCGAAGAACACCAGGTTGGTCTCCGGTATCTCCACCGCGATTCCGGGAATCTGCGCCATGCCACGTGCGAGCACCTTGGCGTTTGCGTGGTCCTCCGCAAGTCGGTCGATATTGTGTTCTAGCGCGTAGATACATGCAGCAGCACACATGCCGCCCTGACGCATCGAGCCACCGAGCCGCTGCTTCCACCGCCACGCCTGGCCAATGAATTCGCGCGATCCGGCAAGCACCGCACCCAGCGGCGCTGCGAGCCCCTTGGTGAAATCCAGCCAGACCGAGTCGCAGCCTTCAGTAAGATCGGTCGCGGGCACGCCCAATGCCACCGCTGCATTCATCAACCGCGCCCCGTCCATGTGCGTCGAAAGTCCATGCGCATGCGCCGTCTTGGTCACCGCATGCAGTGCTTCGACACTCCAGCATGCGCCGCCACCGCGGTTGGCAGTCTGTTCAACTTCAACCAGCCGCTGGGTCGGCGAATAGCGCGACACTGGACGGATCGCCTCTTCCAGCGTGTCAGCCGTGAACTGACCACGTTCGCCCTTCAGGCCCAGGATCAGTGCACCGGCGATCGCCGCCGCTCCGCCCCCTTCGCTCGACAGGATGTGCGAGGATTCATGCGCGAGGATCTCCTCGCCAGGTCGGCAATGCGTGGCAATAGCCACCTGATTGCACATCGTGCCCGATGGCAGGAACACCGCAGCCTCTTTGCCCAGCAGTGCGGCGGTGCGATCGCACAATTCCCACACAGTCGGGTCCGAGCCCATCTGCTCGTCGCCGACCTCTGCCGCGATCATCGCCTCCTTCATCCCACGTGACGGCTTGGTCTGCGTGTCGGACGACAGGTTGACGCGCACTGGGATCGAGAAGTCGAAACGCTTCGGCTCATAGGACATGGCGGAACCTCAAGTGATCTTGCGCAGCTTGCGCAGGCAACGGACCCCATCTGGAACCGGCTGATCGGCCCAGTATTGCGGCCACAGCGTGCGCGAGACTTCCCCGATGTAGATGTCGCCGCGTGAATCCACGCATAGCCCATGCGGACCGATATAGTCGGCCGGACCGGTACCGGGGTGCTGTCCGCCGATGCGCGCCAGCAGATTGCCCTTGTTGTCGATGATCGAAACGCGCGGGCCCAGGTTTGGATAGTTGCGATTGGTGCGCGTCGCCGGACCGAGTTCCCCGACATAGCAGACGGGGCAGGTGCAGTATGGCATGAAGATGCCGCAGGGCCGGTGCAGATTGTTGAACTGCGTCTCGTAGCGACCGTTGCCGTCGAACACCTGGATGCGGTGGTTCTCGCGGTCAGCGACGTAGACCCAGCCGTCCGGATCGCAGGAAATGTTGTGCACCAGGTTGAACTGACCCGGCTCGGTGCCCGACTCGCCCCACGACATCAGCCACTTCCCGTCAGGGGCGTACTTGTGCACGCGGGCATTGCCGTACCCGTCCGACACGAAGATCTCGCCCTTCGGCGACAGCGCAGTATGCGTGCAACGGTGGAACGGCTGGCCGCTCATGAACGGCGCCGATTTTCCCGGAGTACCCAAAGTCAGCAGCACTTTGCCATCCAAAGTGCACTGACGCACGGAATGGTCGCCGTCATCCGTCAGGAACACGGTGTCATCCGGCGCCATGTGCAGGCCATGCGCACGCGGGAACAGGCCCTCACCCCAGGCACGCAGGAAATTGCCCTCGCGATCGAACACCATCATCGGGTGCTCACCGCGGTTGAACACGTAGACGTTGTCCTGCTTGTCGACGCCAACCGCGCCCACTTCGTGCAGCGACCAGCCCGGAGGGACCTTTGCCCAGTCGTCGATCTGTTCGTAGCGATAGTCGCCGCTGCCAACGATGATGGCCATCTCTTCCTCCCCAGCGTCAGGCCGAGCGTTCCAGTTGCGGATAGTTCACACCCAGCTGCTCCAGATACGTGTCGTATTTGCCCGCGTCGTAGTAGAACGGCCGCATCAGCGGGCGAAACTTGTCCATCGCCGATTGGTTGAGATCGATCGGCGGCTTGTCATCCGGACCGATGAACGGCTCGTATTTTTTGTCCTTCGTCTGCACCTCGGCGAAGTAGCGCTTCGTTTCAGCAATCAATTCAGGCTTCAGAAGCAGGTCCAGCACCGTGGCCGCAAGGACCTTGGCACCACAGACGACACCCTTGTGTGCGATCGGGGTCGCCATCGCCATGGCGTTGGACCAGTGATGGCCAGGCAGGTTGAGCATGTTGGCGGGATAGCGAAGCTGCACCGTCGGAACCACCCATGAAACGTCACCGATGTCATCAGTGCCGGGGCTGAACGGGCTGGTCGAGATCGCCGCGGGCTTCTTGGTCAATCCCACCGGCTCACCGCCGGCCGCACGCTGCACGGCGCGTGCAAAAGTATCGTCAGCCTCGGTCCACTCTGGCACGCCAATCTGCTCGATATTGCCTTGCAGCGTCTCTGCCAGCACCCGATTGTAGTGCCGCGGCCAGGATGCACCGAGAATGCGTCGGGTGACCTCGGTATCCGTCATCGTCGCCGCGCCGTCGGCAATACGATTGCAGATAGCGAAATTCTTACGCACGTTCTCCACGTCGGTTTCGCGGATGTAGTACCAAACTTTGGCCAGCGCCGGCACAACGTTCGGCTGCTCGCCGCCATAGGTGATGATGTAGTGCGACCGTTGCTCCGGTCGCAGATGCTCACGGCGGACGTTCCAGCCCATGTTCATCAGCTCGACAGCATCGAGCGCGCTCCGCCCGCGCCATGGTGCCGCGGCGGCATGCGCCGATGCGCCGTGAAATGCATATTCGACAGAGATCAGGCCGCCGGCGCCACGCACCTCGCCCCAACCGGTTTCCAGATTGGCGCCGACATGGGTGAACAGCACCGCATCGACATCGTTGAACAGGCCGTCGCGGACCTGGAACGCCTTCCCGGCAAGCAGCTCTTCGGCAATACCAGGCCACAGCACCAGCGTGCCGGGGAGGCCTTCGTTCTGCATCAGCTCTTTCAGCGCAAGTGCGGCCGCGATGTTGACCGCCTGGCCGGAATTATGGCCCTCGCCATGGCCGGGGCCACCCTCCACCAGCGGATCGTGATAGGCCACGCCAGGCTTTTGCGAAACGTTCGGCAGCGCATCGGTGTCGCTGCCAAGGGCGATCACCGGACCGCCGGAACCCCAGCGGGCGACCCAACCGGTCGGCATTCCCGCGACGCCGCGTTCTACCCTGAAGCCATGGCGTTCCAGCGTGGCCGTCAGATATTTCGACGTCTCGACCTCATGGAAACCCAACTCGCCGAACGAGAACAGGCTGTCGTTGACCACCTGCGCGAGCTTCGCGTGTTCGTTCACCAGCTCGATGACGCGCGTCTTCAGCACGCCGGTGTTCACGTCGTTCATCGGCAGGTTCCCGTTTCGGTATTCCCGGTCTGTACCATGGTGCCTCCGGATTGGAAAGCCGCGCATGGCCGTTCTGCCGTCAGCGCTGCTATACTGCCGCGGCAGGAAAGAGGGCTTCAAGATGGGAAACATCTCGCGTCGGACTGCCATCGCCATGCTTGGCTCGGCGCCGGTCATACGAAGCGTGCGGGCGCAGCAGAAGGACCTCGCTATTGGCATGACCTTCCCGCTGACCGGCACGCTCGCATTGCAGGCAGGACAGGTCCGCGATGCGGTTCTCTTTGCGATCGCCGAGGCGAACGAGAAGGGCGGTGTTGCCGGCTATCGGCTGCACGACGTCAGCTTCGACGACGCATCCCCGACAACCGGTCAGTACGATCCGGCATTGGCAGCAACCAACGCACGCAAGCTGCTGCAGGACGCGTCAGTCATTGCGGCAGTGGGCCCGCTGAACAGTGGTTCGGCGAAAGCCGCGAGCCCGATTTACAGCCAGGGTGGCATGGCGACGATCAGCGGCAGTGCAACCAATCCCGATCTTACCGATCCGAAGTTCGCGACAATCTATCGTCCCGCCGGACCACCGGTCTTCTTTCGCACCGTCACCACCGACGCCTATCAGGGGCCCAACCTGGCCAACTACTTCAGCGAGACACTGAAGATCCAGAAGGTCGTCGTGCTGGATGACGGTGGCGCATATGGTGTCGGCATGGCGGATAAGTTTGCGGCGCAGGCGGCAAAGAAGGGCATGACGGTGCTGATCCGTGACCGGCTTGACCCGTTGAATGCGGACTACACAGCCGTACTCACCAAGGCCAAGAGCCTGGGCACACAGGCGCTGTACTACGGCGGGGACCCGCTGGCGGGAGCCAAGGTGGTGAAGCAGTCATATGACATCTTGCCCGACATCGTGAAGGGCGGCGGCGACGGTGTGCACACGCCCGATATGCTCACCGGTGGCGGCGTGCCAGCGGTGCAAGGCTGGTACGCTACCTCGGCAGCCGCGCATGTCCTGGACGAGTCGAACGTGAGGCCCTGGGTGGAGCGTTTCGTCGCGAAGATGGGCAAGCAGCCGGCGGACTATTCGATCACCTACTACGACGCCACCCAGGTCATTTTCGATGCGATCGAGCGCGTGGCGAAGTCGGGGAAGCCGATCAACCGCGCGAATGTTCGCGATGCGATTCAATCGACCAGTCTCAAGACTTTGCAGGGTGACATCGCATTCGATGCCAACGGCGATATGCAGTCGAAGGTCGTGTCGATCTTCCAGGTCAAGTACGATGAGAGCCATCCGATTGGCGACGTCGTGCACCAGTTCAAGTATGTTGGCGTCGCCCCCGAGGCCTGAAGGAGCCATGCGTGAAGTTCAGCAATTTCCTGTTTCCGGAGAGCCGTGACCCCGCCGACGATGGTCGTGTGATCGATGAGACTCTGCGTGAGGCGCGGCTGTCAGATGAGCTTGGCTTCGAGGTGATCTGGCTCGCCGAACACCACTTCGACGGCATCTGCGCCTACGTCGATCCTGTCAGCTTCGCGGCCGCGCTGGCAGTGGCAACGAAGCGGGCAAAGATCGGCTTTGCCGTAGCGCAGATGTCATTGCACCACCCGATACGAATGGCCGAGCAACTGGCGCTGATCGACAACATCAGCAAAGGGCGACTGATCGTCGGGCTTGGACGCGGCACCGCCTATAATATCTACGATTATCAGGGCTATGGGCTCGACCACACCGAGGCGCAGGCGCGCTTCGAGGAGGCCGAGGGCATCATGTTTCAGGCCTGGCGCGGGGAAGGGTTCGAGCATCACGGCAGGTTCTGGAGCCTTAAAGTGCCGATGTTGCGACCACGGCCGTTCACCCAGCCGCATCCCTTGGTGATCCGCTCGGCGTCCAGCGACGAGGGCATGCTGCATATCGCGCGACAAGGTCGCCCGTTCATGATGAATGTGCAGTCAAACGAGGTGACGCGGCATCGTATGGACCTATATCGGCGCACGCTCGGCGAACTTGGCTTCAACGAAGAGGCGGTGGCGCGCACCGTCGAGCAGTGCTGGGTCTGGCGCAACGTGTTTGTTGCCGAGACGGATGCCGAGGCAGAGCGGATCGCTCTCCCCGCGTTCGAGGCGATGCACGAACAGCGGACCGCGATGCGACAGCGCGTATACGAAGAGCAAGGCGTGTCCATCGTGCCGATGCCGCCGCCCGGCACCGCACCCGCGGCGCGAACGGTCGTGGAGCATTCTCTGATTTACGGTTCGCCTGCGACGGTGGCGGAGAAGCTGGCACAGGTGGCCGCAATCGGCGTCGGCGGCGTGATCATGCAGTTCCGGCTCGGGCCTATGTCGTACGACGAAGTGGCGCAGAGCCTGACATTGTTCATGCACCAGGTAGCGCCGGAATTGGCACGCCACGGATGACATCGATCACCGCCAATGGATCATCAGGCGTCTGATCGCCGCGCCAGGCGACATGCTGATCCGGGCGCGACAGTACAAGCCTATGGCGATACGGCCGCGTCTCGTCCATGTTTAGTACGAAAAATGGCACGTTCCGCTTCGCGGCCGCCTCTACCAGCGGATCCACTGACACTGATCGATCGAACCGCAGAAGCGTGAAGCCTCTGCCCATCGCGTCGTACAGCGATCGCCCGTCTTGCATCCAGACATGCGGTACACGGCAGCCAGGCACGGTGGACGGCGTAAAGTCGTACATCGAATAAGGCGGCGCTGCCTCGCCATCATAAACAATAATCGGCGAACCTTGGTAGAAATAGCCGAAATTCAGCCCGCCGCAGCAGTATTGCGGCACGTTCAGCTCATGGACCATCTTGCCGAAGCGTTCGCGCGCCGTGTCGCCTTCTGCCCCCGGCGCTTCGATCTCCGCCGGCACCTCCGCGCGGGCGCGCGCCAACGCCACGGCCGTGTTCATCGCATAGTGCGACACCTGCTCGGTAATCGGCCATCGCTCGGCTGCGTAGGCATCGAGAATCGTCGGCGGCGCCCAGCCTTGCAGCACAGCCGCCAGCATCCACGACAGGTTCATCGCGTCGGCGATGCCGGCGTTCATGCCATAGCCGGCGAATGGGACCCAGATATGCGCCGCATCGCCGCAGATGAACACGCGGCCATTACGGAACTTGTCGGCCAGCATGCGTCGCCCGAACCAGTCTTCCTGCGCCAGAATATCGTATTCGAATTCGGGCCCGACGCCGAGGATCAAGCGGATACAGCGATCGCGATCGACTGCGGCGAAGTCTGTCTCATCGCTGCGCAAGTAGTTGTGGATCAGCCAGGTTTCGTGACCATCGACTGCGAACATGTTGGCGCTGCGCCGCGGATTCAGCGACTGCGTTGACCACGCAGGCTCCGCCTGCATCAGCTTTCGCAGTAAGGGTGCCCGGATGTAACTGGACTGGGTGCGGCCGACAATGGCATCGCCGGTGAAGCGAGCGCCGATCTGTCGTCGGATCTCCGAGGTCGGGCCGTCGCAGCCTATCAGATAGTCGGCACGAATCGACAACGCTTCACCGCTATCGAGATCTTCCGCCTCTGCCGTTACCGCATCGTCGGTCTGTTCGAACCCGAGCACCTTCAAACGGTTCAGATAGCGCAGGCCCAACATACGCGAGGCGCATTCGACCAGCACCGGCTCGAGATAGATCTGATTGATCCGATGTGGTGGTTCCGGTGTCGGCCACCAGCCGTCGGGCCCGTCCTTCACCGAGTAACGGTCGCGCCGACATGGAATAGGAATACGTGCGAACTCGATGCCGGTCGTGGTGGTACGAAAGGCGACGTCGTTGGCGTGGTCGTGCGGCAATCCGGCATCGCGCACACGCGGCACAATTCCCAGGCGTCGAAACACCTCCATCGTGCGCGCCGAGACGTGATTGCACTTCACGCTCGGCAATTCGCCCGCGTGGCGTTGCTCGGCCACGATGACATCGATGCCGCGCCACGCGAGATCCATCGCCAGCGTCGTGCCAACCGGGCCACCGCCCACCACAAGCACACGCGTGAAGAGAAGTCGCATCCCCAGGCGCGTCCCATCGGACATCAGGGTGGGCAGATCACATTCACCAGCGCCTGTTGCCCACCGCGCACCGATTCTGAGGCGCGACGCAATGCGGCTGGCAAATCGGCCGGCCGCTCGACGCGCTCGCCATGACCATCGTGCGCCGCCACGATCTTCTCGAAATTCGGCGCCGGCAGATCGGCAAGCAGGCGACCGTCGCCATCTGCCGCCACTCCGTGGCTGTACATGTCCAGTGTTGCGCGTCGCACCGCATTGTACAGACCGTTGTTGAAGATCACCGTCAGTACCGGCAGATTTTGCATCTGCGCCATGTAGTGGCAGGCGACCGGATTGGCGAACATATAGGCGCCGTCGCCAAGCAGCGACACCACCTGGCGCTGTGGCGCAGCAAGCTTTGCCCCAAGTGAGGCACCGAAACCCCAGCCAAGGCCTCCGGCGTTACTCACGCCGTACAGACTGCCAGGCGTCCCCAGCGGACAGTACTCCTGGCGGAACGAGTACTCGTTGATTACGATCGTGTCGCGGTCCACGACCTCGCCCAGACAGTGGTTGAGCCAGGCCAGTGTGTTCTTGTCACCGCGCCCCGCGCCCTCTGCCTCGCTACGCCATTGGGCATGCAATTCCGCAGAACGCGCGACCAGGCGACTGCGTCGTGCTTCGACGTGCGCCTCGCTGCGTCCCTTTAAAGCTTGCTCCAGCGCCTCCAGCACCGAAAGCGCGGTTGCAGTGATTGTCAGGTCCGATGGGAATCCCCGCATCGGATAGCGCGCGTAAAGCGGATCTTCGCCAATCTGCACGACGCGCGCATCTGCCGGAGGCGCCTCGTTACTCGGCAGCCAGGGCACATCGGACTCGATGACGATGACCAGATCTGCCTCGCGCAGCAGCGGTCCAGGCATCGAGCCTTGGAACATCGGATGGGCGGAGGCAATCGCGAAATAACGGCTGGTGTAGGGGATGACCGGCAATGCCCATTGCTCGGCCAGTCGTGACAACACCACCGCATCTCGCGGATCCTGTCCGAGCAACCCGGTGATCACCACAGGGGCACGCGCTTCGGCAATCCAGCCCGCGAGCTGCTCGATATCCACCGGCGACGGTACCGGCGCGCGTGGCACGCTGCGATGCGCGCGAGCGCTTTCCGCCGGCGTTCGCACCACTTCGCCCAATACCTCACGTGGCAGCGACAGATACACTGGCCCCTTTGGCGACGTCATCGCCAGTTCCAGCGCGCGATCCACCACGCTTGCCGCCTGATCGCCGCGCTTCATCTCGTAGTCCCACTTCACCATCTCGCGCAGCATGCCGGCCTGGTCGTACATCTCCTGCGCCCAGTGGATGTGGACGTTGCGCGAACCCTCTGCACCGGATTCGGTGAAGGGCGTGCGCCCCGATGTCAGCAGCACCGGGATGCGGTCACGGCTGGCATCGATCAGCATATTTATGGAATTGGCAGTGCCAACGTTGGTGTGCAGCATCACCGCCTGCGGCCGGCCAGTCACCATTGTGTAGCCATGCGCCATGGACAGCGCGGCATTCTCATGCGGCACCACCATCGGCCGCGGCACCTTCCGGTTGCTGCGGGCAGCCCGGGCAAAGGCCTCGACGATCGGCGCGAAGTCGGTACCAGGATTGCAGAACAGGTGATCAATGCCGTGCGCCGCGAGCGCATCCAGGTAATCTTCCGCCGCGATACGAGCCTGAGGTTCGCTATCCATGGGTATTTCTCCTGTTCGCGGTACGAACCCGCAGGAAGTCTACGATCGTCTCGGCACACAATCCCGGCTTCTCGACGGGCAGCGCGTGGCCAACATCGGCCAACTCGATCAGCGTCGCGCGGCTGGCGATCTCATCGCGCAACAAGCGGCCATTGGCGACCGGCGCGCTGACGTCGCACAACCCCTGCACTATCAGCACGTCGGCGTTTCCGGCGGTCCACCAGTCGGTTCGGCCTGCGGCACCACACGCAGCACTTTCTGGCCATCCGCCTGCGCCGCGCCGTTCCGGCCAATATGTGCCAGAGCCGCAGCGCCAAGACCGAATGAACGCCGTCCGATCATGTGCGGGTCGCACTCCTGATGGCTTGCCAGATGCGTTCGGGTGTCGCCGGCATGTCGATATGCGTCACTCCGAGAGGCGCCAGTGCATCGAGCACCGCGGCGATGATCGCCTGTGGCGATGCCATTGCCCCTGCCTGGCCGGAGCCCTTCACGCCAAGCGGATTCGCATTCGTCGGCACCCCCGACAACGTGACATGAAAATCCGGGAGATCGTCGGCCCGCGGTATCGTATAGTCCATGAACGACCCGCTGAGCATCTGACCCGAGCCAGCATCGTACACCGTGTGTTCCAGCATCGCTTGGCCGATGCCCTGCGCCACTCCGCCATGCACCTGACCGATCGTCAGCATCGGATTGATCAGTGTGCCGAAGTCGTCAACCGCGGTATAGCGCTCCAGCGTCATTGCTCCGGTTTCCGGATCGATTTCGATTTCGGCAATGTGGCAGCCATTGGGAAAAGTGATCAGGTCAAGCAAGTTCCAGACGTAGGTATCGAGCCCGGCGGTCATACCGTCCGGCATGCTGGCGGGATCGCGCGCGGCACGCGCAAGCGCCAGCAGATCGATGCCGCGATCCGGTTCGCCCTGCACGCTGAACCGACCGTCGGCAAACACCAGCTGCTGCACCGACGCCTGCAGCAAGCGCGCCGCAACGACGCGCCCCTTTTCCAGCATCGCATCCACTGCCTTGCACAGCGCAGCGCCCCCCATATGCATCGAGCGCGCACCACCGTGGCCATTGCCCGCTCGTACCTTCGCCGTGTCGGCCTGCACATAGCGGAAGGACTCGATCGGCAGCCCCAGCAGATCTGCGGCGATCTGCGCATAGGCCGTCTCATGGCCCATGCCGTTGGACTGCGTTCCCACCAGCAACGAGACTGCGCCATCATCCTCGAAGCGCAGCTCCGCGCCCTCGTTCGGCGCACCACGGGCGGTTTCCATGAAGCAGGTCACGCCGATGCCGCGTAGCCTGCCCTGCCGCTCCGACAGCGCTTTGCGAGTCGGAAAACCTGCGTGATCGGCGGCGACGATTGCGTCATCCAGGTTGTCGGCAAACCGGCCGCAATCGATAACGGTGCCGAGAGCCTTCCGATACGGGAACTCGCGCACCAAATTGCGTCGCCGCAGCTCGATCGCATCGAAGCCGCATTGCCGTGCCGCGGTATCGATCAGCCGTTCGATCATGTAGTTGACCTCCGGCTTTCCGGCGCCGCGATAGGCATCGATCGGCACGGTGTTGGTGAACACACCCTGCACGTCCATGAAGATCGCCGGAATGACATAGCCGCTGCCGATCGCATTCGCCGGCGCGTTGGTCGAACTGCCGGGGCCACCCGAGGAGAGATAGGCACCCAGGTTCGCCACCGTGGCGACATCCAGAGCGAGGAACCGTCCGTCCGCATCCAGCGCCAGCCGCGCGCGCGTGACGTTGTCGCGCCCCTGCGCGGTGGTGACGAAGTCCTCCGCTCGCTCGCTCATCCACTTCACCGGACGACCGAGCGCACGCGCCGCCCACAACAGCATCACCCATTCGGGGTAAAGCGCGTTTTTCACGCCAAAGCCACCGCCGACGTCGGGGCAGGCGACGTGCATCGTCTCTTTGGGCACACTGAACACGCTCTCGGCAAGCTGCGATTGCAGCGCATGCACGCCCGCCCCAGAGAACAACAGGTGGAATCCATCTGCATCGTGGCGCGCGATCGCGCCGCGTGTTTCCAGCGCTGAGATCACGATGCGGTTGTTCACCAGCTCGAGCTCGACCACGTGCGCCGCGCTGGCAATTGCTGTCTGTACT
>JBKPSV010000174.1:0-17421 GCA_046735215.1 Pseudomonadota bacterium
GATCAACACCGGCACGGTGCGCCAAGCCGGTGAGCTCGGCACCTCCGCCAATACCGGAGAGCAGCAGCCGATCGGCGTGCCCCTCGGCGAGCAGCCGCAGTGCGGTTTCGACCCGTTCGGGACCCCCGGTAAAGGCAACGATACCGTCGGTGTGCGCGGGGGCCTGGGCGTGGCTGTCGGCCAGGTGCAGGAACCAGGCAAATCCTGCCATGCAGGCCAGCATCCCGGCGCCAATACAGGCGCTTAGACCTACTAGTACATGGCGGCGCCTGATGATCATGGAAGACGTCGCAGCCAACGACGCACAGTGGCCTGGGCGGTCAGGAAGCCGATCGCTGCCCCTGCCGCTGGAAGGCCGGGAAGCGTCAGCCACAAGGCCGGCGGCAACGCCGCCACCAGCTCAATCGCTGATGCCTCGAGAGTGGCCGCCCCGGTGAATGGTGCCGCGAGATTTGCCAGTCCGATCAGCACAGGCAAGGCGAGCGCAGCGCCCACGGTGCCTCCGGTCGCAGCCATCAGAGTGGCGCGGCGGGAAAAGCGCGCCGCAATATAGCTATCGGTTGCCCCAAGGCCGTGGACGATCTCGATTGCTTCGCGGCGCGCTGACAGGCCTGACCGGGTCGCAACGGCTATCACTGCCGCGGCAACCGCCGCCACCAGCACAAGTGCCAGCCCTGCACAGGCCTGAAGGCTGCGGGCCAGCACGGTTAAGCGCCTTATCCAGACACCGTGACCTTCAACCAGCGTGCCCGGAGCGAACTCGTTGAGCCGGAGCGCCAACCGCTCGGTCTCCACCGAACTGTCATTCAGTCGCACTGCGATCACTGCGGGTAAGGGTATCGCCAGCCTTTCAGCACCACTGCCAAGCCACGGCCGCAACAGTTCGCCAAGTTCCTCATCGCTGAGCGGCCGTGCCGAGGCGACTCCAGAGATGGCCGGCAGCGCAGCCAGTACGCGATCCAGACGCGTTCCGCCACCCTGTGCCGCTGGCTCACGTGGCCTCGGCACCTGAACAGTCACCGCGGATCCGGCTCCCTTCTGCCAGTGCCGGGCAAGCGCGTCGGCGCCCACCCAACCGGCGACAGCAAGCGCCGCCAGGAATGCCATCGCCGCCACCAGGAAGGGCAATATGCGGTCTGAGATGGCCCGGCGCAGGCCCAGTTCGTCGAACCCGGCCGGCCGCAGCGAACGGCGGGTGCGGAGCGACGTCACGACACGCCTTCTGCGAGCCGTCCTCGCGAAAGCCTCAGTGCCGGTGCCGGATGTCGCGCCACCAGTGCGTCGTTATGGGTTGCCACGACGACCGTGGTTCCTAATCGGTTCATTTCCTTCAAAAGCTGCATCAGCCTTTCGGCCTGTGCCTCGTCGAGGTTGCCTGTCGGTTCGTCGGCGAGCAGCAGGCTAGGCCGGCTGATCACCGCCCGGGCAATGGCCACGCGCTGCTGCTCGCCACCGGACAGTTCCGCGGGTCGTGCGCTGGACTGCTTTGCCAAACCGACCCACCGCAGCATTTCTCCGACATCGGCGCGGATCTGACCCTCTGGTCGGCCGGCGATCCGCAACGGCAGAGCCACATTGTCGAACGCCGACAGATGCGGAAGCAGCCGAAAGTCCTGGAAGACAACACCGATTCGGCGCCGAAGTCGTGGCAATCGCCATCGTTCCGTGGTCTCGATGTCGGCGCCGAAGATCATGAGGCGCCCGCGCGTTGGTCGGATTGCGAGGTACATTAGGCGCAACAGGCTGGTCTTGCCGGCGCCCGAGGGTCCGAGCAGCCACCGGAACGCGCCATCCGGCAACGCAAAGCTAAGGTCGTGCAGCACCTCGGGTGCCGTCTCGGCATGACTGCCTTGGCGCACACGGCCATAACAGAGCCCGACGGCCTCGAATCGAACCATCAGCATCCTTATTGCCATCCTGTACGAAATGCCGCCATTGCTTCGAAGCTGGCGCGCGACCACCATGCGCACGTATGCGGATTGTCTGCCCGACCTGCTCGGCCAGTTACGACGTTCCCGATCAACTGATGACGGCCGGGCGCGTCGTCCGTTGCACGCGATGCAATGGCGAGTGGACGGCGGTGCCGTCCGCAGAACCGCCTGAACCAGAGCCGCTTCCTCCACCTCCGCTGGTGGAGCCCGAGCCGCCACCGCCGCCGCCATCCCCTGCGCCTCCGTCCTCTGCGCCGGAACCTGGGGATGCTCCAGTCATCGGCGCGGTGCGCCGATCCGCGATGGATCGACTCGCGGCACACCCCGCCACCCCCCGACCATCGTTTGGGTTGCGCCTGGCATGGGCGGGCAGCGTTGTTGTTCTCATCCTGCTCATTGCGGCGGCATTCATGTGGCGAAGCGAGATCATCGCGCTCTGGCCGGCGAGCGCCCGGGCCTACTCCGCTTTGGGGCTGCACGCCCAGCCGGAACCCAGCCAATGACAGGCGCGTGCGCCTACTGATCGGGCTACTGGTGCTGTTGTGCCTATCGGCGCGCGTCGTGGGCGCGGAGCCTTTGGTGCTCGAGCGACCGATGGCCCTGAGGGGAGTCTCAGGGCGCATCGATCACATGGCAATCGATCCGGGGCGCAAGCGCCTATTCGTCGCCGAGTTGGGCAACGGAACGTTGGACGTAATCGACCTGGAGACAGGACAAGTCGTTCAGCGGATCGACAGGCTGAAGGAGCCGCAGGGGGTGGGTTATGCGCCCACCCTCGACATTCTGGCGGTTGCAAATGGCGGAGACGGATCGGTGCATCTGTTCCATGGCGCCGGTCCGTCGGCCGCCGGCGTGGTAGCGCTTGGCGACGATGCCGACAATGTCAGGTTCGATGCGGCAAGCGGCGATTTCGTCGTGGGTTATGGAAGCGGCGGCCTGGCTGTGATCGATCCCATGAGCGGCGCCGTTCTCAGTCGCACACGATTGCCAGGACACCCCGAAGGCTTCCAAATCGGCGCCGCTGGTCACCGGGTATATGTGAACGTGCCGGACGCGCGGCAGATTGCCGTCGTTGACCTGAAAACGGGGCAACAGACGGCGACGTGGCGAGTGCCGAGCCTCGCAGCCAATTTTCCCCTCGCGCTCGATGAGGCAGGAGACAGAATTGCTTCCGTGTTTCGCAACCCACCGCGGCTTGTAGTCATCGATGCGCATAACGGAACGCCGATCAGCAATCTGAAGACCTGCGGCGATGCCGACGACGTGTTCTTCGATAACGGGAGGCACCGTCTATACGTCAGCTGCGGCGAAGGACGCGTCGATGTTTGGCAACAAGAGGGGGCTGGGCATCGCCGCGTCGGTTCGATCAGGACGGCGTCCGGTGCGCGAACCTCGCTGTTCGTGCCGACACTGGACCGGTTGTACGTGGCAGCGCGTGCGGGGTTCTTCGGCACGGGATCGGACGCAGCGATTCTGGAATTTCGACCGGTCGACTGAGCGTTCAGTCGGCGAACCCCATCGCCTCATCATAGGCGCGTCGCACCGAATCAGGCTGGCCAACAAGGAACGGGAACTCTCGGCGCGGCGCGATACCGGGGCGTTCGCGCGCACCCTGCTCATGCGTGAGGCCGTCGATGAAGTGGCGGCGTCCGATGATCGGCAGCTCGATGCAGTGGTTTACCGTGGGATCGCGCACAATGGCCTTCGGCTCTCCGCCAGAGGCGACCGTATCCAGATCCTGAAAGAAGCGCTGCCGCATCATGATAATGCCGCGATCGCTGCGGCCGAGATGTTCGCGTCTGCGGTCGGTGACCGCGCCCTGGCCGACCCAGCCGACGAAGTCCTGGTTCATGATGTGGCTGGTGATCCAGCGCCCGGTCTTCGCATCGACGATTGGCGAGTTCCAATACGGAATACTGCTTTGTACGTAAGGTTCGCGCTCCTTGGGTACGCGGGTAAAGAACCAGCCCACGCTCAGTGTGTTGTTGTCATCAATCGGAATGCGCCATTCGAAGTGATTGCCGGTGAACAGTGCGTTCGGCCACAGGCAGACTCGACCGATGGTCCAGAGCTCGCTGCTCTCGTCGGAATCCTCACGCACCCGACGATACACCAGCCCGTATTCAAATTCATCGAACGCCAGCTTGAGATGGCGCGGCGAATAGTCGTTGCGTCCCTTCAGCCGTGCGCCCCAGTTGTCGTGCATCCATTCGAAGTGCACCGGGTCAATCGAGTTCTCCTGGCATTGGAACCAGTTGCAGGGCACGGTCGCGAAGACGATTTGCACGAAGCCGTTGGTCCAGGTGAATGGCTCCCAGGTTGGCACCAGCGGTGCTGGATCAGGGCCGAGATAGGCCCACAGCAGCCCGGCCTTCGCTTCGACACGATATGCCTTGATGCGGATCTGGTCGCGGAAGCGAATCTCGGGTGCAGCGACATCCTCGTAGGGTTGTTCTCGGCACGCACCGGTCTGGTCGAACATCCAGCCATGGTAGTTGCAGCGCAGACCACATGATTCGACGATGCCGTAGCTAAGATCAGCACCGCGATGCGGGCAATGTCGTTCCAACAGGCCGTAGCAACCTGACAGATCCTTGTACAGCACGAGGTCTTCACCCAACAGGCGGACTGGCTTGGTCGGCGCGTCATCGAGTTCGGAAACTGCAGCGATCGGCTGCCAGTAGCGACGCATCAGTTCGCCCGTCTTGGTGCCTGGCCCGACCTCGCACAGCAGCCGGTTGCGCTCTTCGCTGAGCATCAGGCGAGCTTCACCAGCTTCTGCATGCAGCGGATGTCTTCGTCCGCGGCAATCGGTGTGCCGCGATTGCGCATTGCGGTGCGTGATACTTCGCCCACGTAAATGTCGCCGCGTGAGTCGACGGCCACGCCGTGCGGGGCGACGAACTGACTGGGCCTCTCACGCGTTGCGTCACCCAGGCGGGCGATCTGCTTGCCTTCGTGTGTCCAGATGCTGACGCGAGGACCGATCCCAGGCGACTTGGCGTTGACCGCCATTCCAGGACCGCTTTCGCCGATATAGGCGATCGGATTCCGCCCCTGTGTCATGCACAATCCACATGGCCGGTGCATGTTGTTCCACTGGGTTTCGTAGCGACCCTTTCCATCGAACACCTGCACGCGATGGTTCTCGCGATCCGCCACATAGACCCACCCGTCCTCGTCGCAGCAGATATTGTGCACGATGTTGAACGCCCCGGGATCGGTGCCTGGCTCTCCCCAGGAGAACTGCAGCTTGCCGTTCGGTGAGTATTTGTGAACACGTGCGTTGCCGTAGCCGTCGGCAATATAGATGTCGCCCTCCGGCGATAGCGCGGTGTGGGTGCAACGGTTGAACGGATCACCGCCATACAGCGGCGCCGGCTCGCCGGGTACGCCAATCTCCAGCAGCAGTTTGCCGTCGAGAGTCAGTCGTCGCATGGTGTGGTCGCCGTCGTCGGTGCAGTAGATCGTATCGTCCGGCGCCAGGTGGACCCCGTGCGGGCGTTTGAACAAGCCTTCGCCCCACGAGCGCAGGAAGTTGCCCTCGCGGTCGAATATCATCATCGGGTGCTCACTGCGTGCGAAGACATAGACGTTGTCTTTGCTGTCCACGCCGACCGCGGCGACCTCGCCATAGCGCCAGCCCGGCGGCAGCATGCCCCAGTTCTCGATCACTTCGTAGCGGTGCTCGCCTGAGCCGACGATGATGGACGTGTTTCACTCTTCTCCGCCGCGGTTCGATGACAGGCAGCTTGCGCGTCAGTCTACCACCATGCCGGCGGAGGCGACCAGATTGGGCGACCGCTACGCGACCGCACACACCTTGGATCGAAATCCTCATGCAGTGTGATTGTAGGAGCAGTATCGACGGTCAGTGGAGTGCGATTCGGCGGCGCATCTTTGTGTAGCAGAGCGCCCAGCGGGCCAATTTGTTCGTCATTCCTGCCGCACGTTGGAGTCCCGCGCCGCCGCAATGCCAGCTGATAAGATGGATCCCCGCTTGCGCAGGGATGACGACCGCGATGTTCTATGTGGGTTAACTTGAATTAGCGCGAGTCGGTTCTAGCAGTCATCGATCACGAGGCGCGGCAGGAATCGTCTCCGGCTCTTCCAATTCGATACTCAATTCCCGCAGCGATGCGGTGTGCGGATGGCGCGTTCGCCCTGCGCGAAGATCATCGGCCGACAGCAGTTCCACCAGCTCACCACCCTGCATCACGCCGATACGCCCGCAAACATGCGCGACTACCGCAAGGTTATGGCTGACCAGGACGTATGTCAGGTCGCGCTCCTGCTGCAGATCCGCGAGCAGGTTCAGCACTTCGGCCTGCACCGACACATCGAGTGCACTGGTCGGTTCGTCGAGCAGGAGCACGTGCGGCTCCGGCATCAGAGCGCGCGCGATGGCGACCCTCTGGCGCTGCCCGCCGGATAGCTGGTGCGGGTAGCGAAAGCGCACCGACGCCGGCAGCGCTACCTCGTTTAGCGCGCGCATGATGCGTCGTTCGACATTGTCCATGCGATGCACCAGCAGCGGTTCGGACAGCAGCCGGTCCACCGTCTGCCGCGGATGCAGCGATCCATAGGGATCCTGGAACACCATCTGCACGCGCTGATGAAATATCTTCGATCGATACCGTGCGAGGCTCTCGCCATCGATCGACAGGCGGCCGGTCCAGTTGGGGTTGAGCCCCGACAGTGCGCGCAGGACCGTCGACTTGCCGGAACCGGACTCGCCCACCAATCCAAAACTTTCGCCGCGTGCCACGTGGAAAGAGACCGACTTCACCGCGTGGGTGAGGCCGAAGCGGACGGACAGCGCATCGACTTCGATCATGCCTCCAGCCACGAAGGATCACGCTGCATCACAGGAAGGCGAGCCTGTCGATGGCTGAGTGCCGGCAGGCACTCCAGGAGCCCGCGGGTGTAAGGATGCCGTGCGCGTGTCAGTGCAGCGGCAGCCACTTCTTCGACCACGCGGCCGGCGTACATCACCACAACCCGGTCGCAGAAATGCGAAACCAGCGGCAGATCGTGGCTGATCAGGATCAGCCCCATGCCACGACGTGACACGAGCTCCTCGATCAGACGGAGGATTTCCGCCTGGACCGTGGCGTCGAGTGCGCTGGTCGGTTCGTCGGCGATCAGCAGTTCCGGATCAGGGGCCAGCATCATTGCAATCATCACCCGCTGACCCATGCCGCCGGACAACTCGTGCGGATACGCACGTGCGACACGCCGCGGATCCCGGATCTGCACCTGGGTGAGCAAATCGATCGATGCCTGCTCCGCCACTTTGTGACTGCCGCCGCGATGCACGCGCCACGCCTCGGCGATCTGTGCACCGGCGGTCATCACCGGATTTAGTGAAAACTTTGGATCCTGCAGAATCAGCCCGGCGCGAGCGCCACGGATACGACGCAGCGTCCTCTCGCCCGCGCGCAGCACATCGATGGCGTCAAACGCCAGCTTGTCGGCGGTGGCGATCGCGTTCGACGGCAACAGCCGCAGAATGGAGCGCGCGGTCAGCGACTTGCCGGAGCCTGATTCGCCGACGATACCGAGTTTCTCCTGGCCGAGGGTGAGCGAGACGTTGCGAACGGCTTCGGAAAATCCGGTGGCAGTGGGAAATTGGATGCGTAGGTTGTGGATCTCGACCAGCATCTAACGCTGCCGGGGATCCAACACGTCGCGCATGCCGTCGCCCAACAGATTGAATGCGAGCGAGGCGACGAAGATGGCGATGCCGGGGATCGTTGGCACCCACCACTGATCGAGGATGAAAGCGCGAGACGATGCGATCATGGTGCCCCATTCCGGCATGGGTGGTTGTGCGCCCATGCCGAGAAATCCAAGCGAGGCTGCCGTCAGGATGATGCCGCTCATGTCCAAGGTCACGCGCACGATCACACTGGAGAGGCACAGCGGCATGATGTGGCGCAGGATGATGCGAAAGCTGCCGGCGCCGGTCAGTCGCACCGCGGCGATGAAGTCGCTGTTGCGAACGGTGAGCGTGTCGGCGCGTGCCAGGCGCGCGTAGGGCGGCCAGGCCGTGAGCGCGATGGCGATGACAGCGCTGCTGATGCCGGGTTTCAGTGCAGCGACGAAGGCGAGTGCAAGGACAAGGCGTGGAAATGCGAGAAACACGTCGGTTACGCGCATCAGCACGCGATCGGCCAGGCCGCCCAGGTAGCCGGCGACGCTGCCCACCGCCAATCCGACCGGTGCCACCAGCAACACCACGGACACCACCATGCCGAGGGTGACGCGGCCGCCGTACAGGATGCGGGCGTAGATATCGCGCCCCAATTCGTCGGTGCCGAACCAGTGGGAGAACGAGGGCGGCGCGAGACGCCCGGCAAGGTTCTGTGCGCTCGGATCTTGCCAGGCCAGCAGAGGCGCGGCGAGCGAAGCGAGAATCATGACCGCGACAGTCACCAGGCCGACCATCGCGAGGCCATTGGCGCGAAACTGCAGCCACCCGCGATAACGCCGCACCCACGCCGCCTGTACGCGTGATGCGGGGGTTTCGGTCAGCAGCCAGCTGCGCGAGAGAACGCCAATCATCCTACGCGGGGATCTAGCAGCCGATACAGCACGTCCGACAAGAGGTTGAGGACGAGATATACCAGGCCGACCACCAAGGTCGCACCAAGCACCGCGTTCATGTCCGCATTCAAAAGCGACACGGTGAGATAGAGGCCAAGGCCGGGCCAAGAGAATACGGTCTCGGTAATAACCGCGCCTTCCAGCAGCCCTGCATAGGCGAGCGCCAGCACGGTTACCAGACGTACCGCGATGTTGCCGAACGCGTGCCGCCAGAGGATGCGCGTTGTCGACAGGCCTTTGGCGCGCGCCGTGATGATGTATTCGCCGGACAATGATTCGATCATGAAGGCGCGCGTCATGCGGGTAATATAGGCCATCGAGAAATACGCCAGCACCAGCGCCGGCTGTGCCAGATGCGCCAGCGCGTCCCAGAACGAATCCCAGTCGCCGGCGATGATCGAGTCAATCACCAGCATGCCGGTGACACGGGGCACCAAGCCTTCGTACGCCACGTCGAGCTGGCCGGTGCCTGGTGCGATGCCGAGCTTCACATAGAAGATAAGCAGGCAGAGCAGGCCGAGAACGAACACCGGGATCGACTGACCTGCGAGACTTACGACGCGCACCACGTGGTCCAATCGGGAACCTTGTCGTGCCGCCGCGAGCACGCCTAGCGGCACGCCGATCAGGATGGCGATGATTATGGCGGTTGTGGCAAGCTCAAGAGTTGCCGGGAAGTAACGGGCGATGTCTTGGGTGACCGGATGCGAGGTCATGACCGAGCGGCCGAGGTCGCCGTGCAGCAGGTTCACCAGATAGATCCAGAACTGCACCAGCAGCGGCCTGTCGAGGCCAAGCTGCGTACGGACGGCGGCGATCACGTCGGGCTGTGCATGATCGCCCGCGATGGCGATGACCGGATCGATCGGCATTACTCGGCCGATCAGAAAGGTGACGAGGATCAAGCCGAACAAGGTCAGCGGGATGCTGGCGAAACTGCCTGCCAGCATCTGCAGTCGCGTATTCACGCCTTGGCGATCGACGTGTAGCGGGTGTAGTCGGGCATCGGTCCGACCCTGAAGCCGGACACGCCCTTGCCAAGCACCGCGACCGCATTGCGCTGTAGCAGCATGGCGAAGGGCGCGCGATCCATGAAGGCTTCCTGAATGCTGCGATAGAGAGCCATGCGCTTCGCCGGATCGAGCTCGTGCACCGCAGCCTGCGACTGGCTGGTGAGCTCCTTGTCTACGAAATGGCTGCGCCAGGCAAGGATCTTCAGCTTGCTCTGGTCGGAGTCATCGGGGTTTTCGCACCAGGCCTGAGAATTGGAATTGGGATCGAAGTAATCCGTCCCCCAGTAGAGCAGAGCGAGTTGGTGCTGGCGCGCGCGGGTCTTGGTGATCACCTGCTTCTGTTCGCCTGGCTGCAAGGTCACCTTGATGCCGATGGCGCCGAGATCTGCCTGGAGAGCCTGGGCGATCTCGGCATGCGGAGACGCCGAGATATAGTCCATGGTCACCGCGAAGCCGTTCGCATACCCCGCTTCGGCCAGCAGCTGCTTCGCCTTAGCCACGTCCTTTTTAAACGGATTGTGCTTCAGTGCGCCTGGCAATGCATCGGGCAGGAAGGCCTGGGCCACGCTCCAGGTTCCCGGAGTGATGTTTCTGGCGATCGCGTCATAGTCGATCGCCCACTTGATCGCCTGATGGACTTGCTGCTTCTGCAATTCAGGCATGGCCTGATTCATCGCCACATACATCGACGTACCCTGAGGCGCTGAAGCGACGGTGAGGTCCTTGTCGTTGCCGATCGTCTTGAGCTGATCGGAGCCGAGTTCGCGCGCGATATCGACATCGCCCTTCTGCAGAAGCAGGAGCTGCGCAGCCGGATCCGCGACATGGCGCAGAACGATGCGCCGCATGAGGCCTTTCGTGGCAGCGTGGGGATTTGCGTCGATGATGACATGGTCGCTCGCCGTCCATTCGGTCAGTTTGTAGGCGCCGGCACCGGCGGTGCGACTCTTCAACCAGGCGTTGCCGAGGTCGCCGTTGGTCTGGTTCGCCATCACCGTCTTCATGTCCACTACGCTGCCGACATTGGCAGAGAGGCAGTACAGCACGAAGCTGGTCGCCTCTGCCTCGTTGGGAAGTTTCATTTCAAGCGTGTAATCGTCAAGCGCGCGGATGTTCTTTTCCACGTTGTCGGGATTGAAGCCGAACTGGGTGATGATGAACCCTGGTGTCTTGTTCAGCTTCACCACACGCTGCAGGCTGAACACGGCATCATGCGCGGTGAGCGGATTGCCGGATTCGAATTGCGCATCGCGCCGCAGCCTGAACGTGTAGGTTAGACCGTCCTTGCTGACATCCCAGGTCTCGGCCAGGTCACCCTCGATCCTGGTGGCGTCGTCAAGGGCAGGGCGGATCAGCCGGCGATAGCAGTTGGCATCGACCTCACCGTTGGTGAACTCGTAGGATTCAGCTGGGTCGAAGCTGACAATGTCGTCAATCTGCTTGGCCATGACGGCGACGCCCTTGGGGGTGGCGGCGCGCGCTTCGGTCAGGATAGAAGGTGCCGCGAGCGTGGCGGCTGAACTGGCCAGCAAACTGCGTCTCGTCAGCATCATACCTCTCCCAAGGGCCGATTGCCGCCACTTTGCCAAGGCGACGGGCGGGGCGCTAGGCTCCGCACCCATGCAACGAAACGTTCGTCATTCGGCCTGCCCGCACGATTGCCCCTCAACCTGTGCGCTGGAAATCGATGTCCTGGATGGCCGGCGCATCGGCGCGGTGCGCGGGGCGGAAGGCAACAGTTACACGTCGGGTGTGATCTGCGCCAAGGTGGCACGCTATCCCGAGAGGATTCATCACCACGACAGGTTGACGCAGCCATTGCTGCGGAGCGGCCCCAAGGGCTCCGGACAGTTCCGGCCGATCTCGTGGAATGAGGCGCTGGACCGTGTCGCGGAGGAATTCATCCACGCGACGCGACAGTACGGCGCCCAATCAGTGTGGCCATATTATTACGCCGGAACTATGGGGCTGCTGCAGAGGGACGGAATCAACCGACTGCGCCACGTCATGCGCTACTCGAGGCAGGCGAAGACAATCTGCACGTCGATCTGCGAGGCGGGTTGGATGGCAGGCGTCGGCCGCTTCATCGGGCCTGATCCACGCGAAATGGCGCGGTCCGACCTGATCGTCATGTGGGGCGGCAATCCGGTGGCCACGCAGGTTAATGTGATGACGCACATCACTCGGGCGCGGAAGGAGCGTGGCGCCAAGCTCGTGGTGGTGGATCCGTATCGCACCGGCACGGCAGCCGTCGCCGATATGCATGTGGCACTAAGACCCGGCACCGATGCGGCGCTGGCCTGCGCGGTGATGCACGTGGCGTTCCGCGAGGGATATGCAGATCGCGACTACATGGCGCGCTTCTCGGATTTTCCCGACGGACTGGAGACGCATCTTGCGGCACGTCCGCCGGCGTGGGCGGCGGCGGTTACCGGTCTTGATGTGAGTGTGATCGAGGATTTCGCCAGGCTGTACTGCACAACACAGCGTGCGTACATCCGTCTCGGCTACGGCTTCGCCCGCTCGCGCAACGGAGCGGCGTCGATGCACGCGGTGACCTGTCTGCCGACAGTCACCGGTAAGTGGCCGCACGAGGGTGCCGGCGCGTTGTGGAGCTACCGCAGTATCTACAACTGGGACAAGACGCTGATCGAGGGGCCGGACGCCATGGATCCGGCGACCCGCGTCCTGGATATGAGCAGGATCGCCAGCATTCTTACCGGCGATCGCGATGCACTTTGTGACGGACCTCCGGTGCACGCGATGCTGATCCAGAACAGCAACCCGGCTACTGTGGCGCCGGACACCAATCGGGTGCGTCGAGGTTTCATGCGCAGCGATCTGTTCGTCGCGGTGCATGAGCAGTTCATGACCGAGACGGCACATCTTGCCGATGTCGTGCTGCCGGCGACGATGTTCATGGAGCATGATGACCTGTATCAGGCGGGTGGCCACAGCCATATCCAGATCGGCGCGAAGCTGATCGCACCGCCTGGCGAATGCCGGTCGAACCATGCGGTTCTGCAAGGGCTGGCGGCGCGGCTCGGGGCAAAACATCGTGGTTTCGAGATGAGCGCGATGGAGATCATCGATTGGACCTTGCGCGCCTCTGGTTGGCCGGACGTGAAGACCATGCTGGAGCGCCATTGGGTCGATGTGGCGCCGCCGGTCGCCGAGGCACATTTTCATAATGGCTTTCCCCAGCCGGACAAGCGTTTCCACTTTGCACCAGACTGGCGTGCGGTTGGTGCTGATTGGGCGCGTATGCCGGCGCTACCGGACTATATGGAGGTAACCGACGAAGCGACGGCCGACCGGCCATTCCGCATGGTAACGGCGCCCGCACGGCAGTTTCTGAACACCACCTTCACCGAAACGCCGACATCGCGTGAGCGGGAAGGGCGGCCAACCGTATTGCTGCATCCTGCCGATGCGATGCGGCTGGGTATCGCCGATGGTGAGCGCGTACGACTCGGCAATGCGCGCGGGGAAGTAATACTGCATGCGCGCCTGTTTGATGGTCTGCAGACCGGCGTCGTGGTGGCGGAGAGCGTGTGGCCGAACGCGGCGTTCGAGGGCGGTATCGGTATCAACGCGTTGACCAGCGATGATCCGGCGCCGCCCATGGGTGGTGCGGTATTTCACGATACTGCAGTGTGGCTGCGCCCTGTGGCTGCTGAGATGCCACTCGCTGCCGACTGAGGAGACAACAGCAATGGACAGACGCATCGCCTTCGTCGGCGCTGGTGCGATCGGCGGCTATATAGGCGGCAATCTCGCTGCTCTTGGGCACGACGTGACGCTGATCGATGCGTGGCCGGCGCACGTGGAGGCGATGCGCACCGGCGGCCTGAGATTGCATGGCATGACCGAGCCGGAGAACCATACGGTTCGTGTCAATGCGATGCATGTCACCGAGGTCCAGGCGCTGGCGAGGCAACGGCCGATCGACGTCGCGTTCATCGCGGTGAAGTCATACGATACAGTCTGGGCCACGCGGTTGATCCGGCAATACCTGGCACCAGGCGGTTTCGTGGTGTCGTCACAGAACTGCATCAACGAAGAGCGGATCGCTGGCGTCGTCGGATGGGGCCGTACGGTTGGTTGCGTCGTTGGCGGTGGAGTAGGTGTGGAGTTGTTCGAGCCGGGCCAGGTGCGCCGCACCATGACAAAGAATCCGAACGTGGTCTCGTTCCATGTTGGCGAGCCGCACGGACGGATCACGCGGCGTGCCGAGGAATTGGTCACGATGCTCAACGATATCGACACCGCGCATGCGACCGACAATCTATGGGGCGAGCGTTGGACCAAATTGTGCGTCAACGGCATGCGCAATGGGGTCTCTGCGGCGACTGGACTAGGCGGCAACGCGCGCGACAGTCACGACGCGGTCCGCCGTGTCTGCATCCGGCTGGGTGGTGAGGCGGTGCGGGTGGGACAGGCACTCGGCTTCACTCTCGGCAAGGTGGGTGCGCTCGATCCGGAAAAGCTGGCGCTTGCTGCGGAGGAAGACCGTCACGCGCTGGATGAGATCGAGGGTCTGATGTTGGCTGGCACGAACGCTGCGGCCCGCAGCGACCTGCAACGGCCATCGATGGCGCAGGACATGGCGAAGGGGCGGCGTACCGAGATCGAGTTTATGAACGGGTTCATCGCTGACAGGGGCGCCGAAATCGGCGTGCCGGCGCCAACCCACGCGATGCTGACCGAAGTTGTGAAACGCGTCGAACGTGGCGAGATCGCCGCCGACCCAGCGAATGTGCTGGTGAACCGCTGACAACGTTGAGGTGGCACCCATCCGGTTGACGCACCCCGGGGCGGCAGGGGCGGGGCGCCATGATCATTGTCGAGCATCAAGCCAGAAGGATACTGGAGGCGCGTTGCTCGGCGTGGTACAGCAGGAACTGACGACAGCCGAATAGCTACTGAAACAGCTTCAGCGCGTTGATCACTGTCTGGATCACGCCCCAGCCGAGCGGAATGCCGACGAAACCCCAGGCGAGCACCAGATGCAGCGGTGTCGTGGTGTGGCTCATGGAACCTGTTCCTTCAGTCTGCGATGCCCATCGCGTCGGCTTCCTCGTGCGGCATGTGATGCCGCTCGTGCACCTCGCGGATCAGCAGGTTGCAGAAGAAACCAATGACCAGCAGCGCGGCCATAACGTACATCGTGACGTTGTAGGCGGCCGCCTTCGCGACGCCGTGCTCGACATTGTATTGCCGGATATAATTCACCAGCACGGGTCCGAAGATGCCGGCCATCGACCACGCGGTAAGCAACAGCCCGTGGATAGCGCCTACATAGCGTGTGCCGAACATGTCGCGCAGATACGCCGGCACGGTGGCAAAGCCGCCGCCATACATGCTCATAATGACACAGAAGCACAGCACGAACAGCGTGACATTGCCCATTGCACCGGTCTGCGGCACCAAGGAATAGAGCAGCACGCCCAGGAAGAAGAACACGAAGTAAGTGCTCTTGCGGCCGAGATAGTCTGACACCGACGCCCAGAAGAACCGACCGCCCATGTTGAACAGGCTCATCAGGCCGACGAAGCCCGCTGCGGCCGTGACAGTGACCTGCTCGGGAAACATTTCCTGGCTCATCGCGGAAGCCTGACCCAGCACCCCGATGCCGGCGGTGACATTCAGGCACAGCACCAACCAGATCAGCCAGAACTGCGGGGTCTTGAGTGCCTGATAGACGAACACATTGCGCGTGGTAATCAGCTTTTGCGGCTCCGCCGGCGGCGCGTATCCGGCAGGCAGCCAACCCGGCGGCGGCAGGCGCACGATGGCCGCGCCGACCATCATAAAGCCCAAATAGATGAGGCCGAGGACAATGAAGGTCTCGGCTACGCCGATATGTGTCGGCGTCGAGAACAACCGCATGAGCCAGACCGATAGCGGCGAGGCAATGAAGGCGCCGCCGCCGAACCCCATGATCGCCATGCCGGTCGCCATGCCTGGCCGGTCGGGAAACCATCTGATCAGTGTAGAGACGGGCGAGATGTAGCCAATCCCCAGGCCGAAGCCGCCGAATACACCGTAGCCCAGATAGATCAGCCAAATATTGTGGACATAGATGCCGACCGCCGAAAGCAGGAAACCGCCTGCCCAGCACAGACCGGCGGTGAACATAGCGCGACGCGGGCCACCTTCCTCCACCCAGCGACCGAGCAAGGCTGCGGATGCGCCGAGAACAAAGATCGCAATGCTGAAGATCCAGCCGAGATCGGTGAGTTTCCAATCGCCAGGCGCCGATTGGGTGATGCCGATCAGGCGAGTCATCGGTAGGTTGAACACGCTGAACGCGTAAGCCTGGCCGATGCAGAGATGTACGCAGAGCGCCGCCGGCGGTACCATCCAGCGACTAAATCCGATGCCTGCGATGGTCCGCTCGCGATTGAGAAGGCCGACCGCCGCTTGCGCAGTGGTAGAACTCATGAACGGCTCCCCGAATTCCTAGCCTAGAACTAAAGCGCTGTTTCCCGCGCGTAGCGAATGAGTACGACTACCTGGGGAGTTTTTCAACCGCTTCCTGAACTAAAGGATCCAGTGATCCTTTTACTGTGTCGTACTCCGCAATGATCGTGCGGCGCATTCGGGGGTCCCAAAACTTTTGCAGATGATCGGTGATCGACGCGACCGCCTTGTCGTGCGGCTCGTGCGAAAAGAACTTGCCGATCTGATTCGCCATATAAGCGAGCTTGTCAGGCGACATGCTGTACCTGCTGCGACACGATCCGCTCGTGGCGCGTGAACACTTCGAACCCGTCGTTGCGAGCGATGCCAACCAGCGTGATGCCGGCCTCGTCCGCGAACCGGACGGCAAGCGCCGTCGGAGCGGAGACTGCGACGACGACCGGTGCATTCAGCATGGCAGCCTTCTGCACCAATTCGACAGAAATCCGGCTGGAGAGCAGCAGCAATCCATCCATCGCGGCCGCACCATTGCGCGCCAAGGCGCCTGCGAGCTTGTCGAGCGCATTATGCCTGCCCACATCCTCGCGCAGCGCGACCAGCCCGCGCTGCGGATGCCAAAAGGCGGCGGCGTGCACGGCCCGGGTCTGTTGATTTAGCTTCTGCGCCGGGGCGAGCGCGGCCATCGCCGCATGAATGGCGGCAGGAGCAAAGCGTGCACCCGAGGCAACTTTAGGTGGCGTGCGGACCGCGTCGGCCAGGCTTTCCAGTCCGCACAGTCCACAGCCACTTGGCCCCGCCAGGCGGCGCTGGCGCAGCGTCATCGCGTCCGCCTTTTCCGCTGACAGCCACATCCGCAGTTCGATGCCGGCTTCGCCTGCAACGATTTCCAGCTCTTCGATCTCCGCCGCCGACTGCACGATCCCCTCAGTCAGGCTGAACCCGACGGCGAAGTCTTCCAGATCAGCTGGTGTTGCCAGCATGACCGCATACGCAGCGCGATTATAACTTAGCGCGATCGGTGTTTCTTCCGGAATGGCACGCGTACCGCGCGTCGCCTCGCCATCGCGCCAGGCGGTACGCAACACGCTGTGGACCGGCTCCGGCAGGCTCATTTCGCTGGTACGGCCTCGATCCGCCGGCTGCGCTGGGTCAATTCGCGATACTCTTCCTGCCAGTCACTCGGCCCGTTGCTTGGTGTTACCTGCACCGCGGTCACCTTGTATTCAGGGCAATTGGTCGCCCAATCGGAGTAGTCGCTGGTGACCACGTTCGCCTGGGTGGCCGGATGGTGGAACGTCGTATACACGACCCCTGGTGCCACGCGATCAGTGATCTTCGCGCGCAGCGTTGTTGCACCCGAGCGCGATGCCAGCCGCACCAGATCGCCGTCGCGCACGCCGCGCTCTTCGGCGTCGTGCGGATGGATTTCCAGTACGTCCTCG